>NZ_AZSB01000508.1:0-11604 GCF_000520575.1 Arthrobacter sp. I3 | reverse complement strand
GTCATTGATGTATTCCCTGGCGAGAGGAGGTAGCCAGTCGTTCAATTGTCGGGAGTATCGTCCGTGGACCGGTGCTGTAACGGCCCTAACGGGTCTATGGCCACGGTAGGTGACCCCGGTCCACCCGGGGCTGAGCGGGCCACTGCCTGTAGTTGAGGACTTTCCAGCCTGGCACGCGCTTATGATGCTCCCATGACAAGCGAAATTAGAATCATGCCCAATGAGACTCCAGCCGAGCGAGAATTGGCTGATGCCTACCGTCTCGTTGATGAGGTCCGAACCAAAAGGGACCGAAACGAATCGACGAGAGAAGACATGAATGCCGCATTGGCTCGCCGTGACGCAGCCCAAGAGGCAGTAGATAGGGAGAGGGCAGCCAAGCAGTCACTCAAGAGCTGAACAACCGAAAGCCCCCAGCCTTTACATGCGTGCAAAGGCTGGGGGCTTTCTTGGTGCACACCCGTTCTTATGTAGTGGGCACGTCAGGCTCGGAAAACGCGCTTACGGCTGTAGCCGACGCCCATCGGCCGCAGTGGCAACAGTGTCGGTAGTCACCTGGCAACCAGCGGCACTGCGGCCCAAAAAGGGGCCGGGACTTGCCGCCAGTTGCTTGGTGAAGTGCGACTGGTTTGCCAAGTAGCCGCGTAGTTCCCTCGGCACTTCTCCATCGGGAGCTGAAACGGCGGAGCCGTGTTTAGCAGTTAGCCCTTATGTAGAAGGACATTTCTCAGAACGGTGGGTGAGCGTCTCCCCACGGCGCATTCTTGCCGTCAAGGGAGGCGGGGCAGTCCCACCATGCGAGCTCAGTGTCAGTCCAGAAGTGGCCTTGCAGGGGCGGGGCGACTGCCCAGCCCCTAGGGAATGCTGCGTCCGATCCCGGCACGGTGGCTAGGTGCACGCTGGAGTTGTTGAAGCGCGCCTTGCTTGCCAGTAGGGCTGCGGCCCTTGCTTGCTGCCAGTGCCGGGTGACGGTCTTTACGGTCTGCCCGGTGTCGACAGCCACAGTCTCGCGGTCCACGGTGGTGAAGCCGTCGGGATTCACCGTTTCGACCAGGGCGGCCATGGTGCGCTTCTCGGAAGCAAGCAAAGGGGCCGCTGCGACCGCAGACAGGTACGAATCCTTGTGGAAGCAGGGCAAGGCCCGCCGTGCCGTTGCGTCACGTACCCGTCGCAAAGCCCCTGCAGGCGCCTCGAGGGCCTCAAGCCGCGCCAGGCGGCCGCCGGCCGTCACTATGCGGGCACTTTCTGCTGCTTCGCCCAGTTCCGGACGTCGGCAACGTGATAGCGGATCATCCCGCCGAAGCGGAACCGGGGCGGGCCGGACTCCTTGCCATTCTGGGCGAGCCACTTCTCGGAGACGCCAAGCAGGATGGCAACCTGCTTGCGGTTCAGGTACTCAGGTTCGAGCGGTTCCTCGTTCACAGGACTCCCGGTGCACAGGCGTGACCTTGCGGTCAAGCGGTGTAGCACAACGACGGATTGCGTTGTGTCTACAGTGCTGGGAGGTGCTGAGCATGAAAGGTCTCCAGTAGATCGAGTGGTTGGTGCTTCGGGTATCGGTAGGGAACTCTGGGGAACCCAGGACCCGATACCGAATTCTATCGTGATGTAGGGTCCAAACCCGCATCGACGGGCATGGTAGTACAAGTACGGTGCAAATAGGTAATCGTAGGGCCGCTTGATCCCAGGCCTTCACTGGATAGTTGGCCGCTAGGATAGTCGGCATGGCCGTATACGATGCGCGAGAGCGTTTCCCCGACAAGCCCACCGTAAAGCCATGGGTTGCTGACTTCCGGGACGCCTCCGGGGCTCGGCGCCAGCCGCGATTCCGTACAAAGAAAGAGGCGGAAGCACACTATCGGGAGCAGACGCTGGCCGTCTCCAGCGGTACGCATGTTGATATGTCCCGGGCTAAGGCCATGACCGTCTCCCAGCTAAACAAGCAGTTCGTTACGTTCAAGCTCAGCGTCAGCGCTCGCGGCAAGCCATGGGCGCCGGCCACGCATGCCAAGCACCGGGCACAGTTCGCCAAGTTTGTGGAGCCGCGATGGGGCCACACTCCGCTGGCCAGCATCCGCTACGTCAACGTGTCCGACTGGATAAATGGGCTAGAGTCCGACGGCGGCCCCGCAGGGGCCAGCACTAAGCGCCAGGTTGCCAAGATGTTTTCCCAGCTGCTCGGGTATGCGGTCAGGCTGAACCTATTGCCCGGCAATCCGGCCAAGCTCCGTGATGGTTCCATCGACTACATGCCAAGGGTTGAGAAGAGGACCGACCACGTTTATCTGACGATGGAGCAGCTGGCAGACTTCGCCGGCAAAGCAGGACCCTATGAAGACATGATCCTGACGGCTGGCCTTTGCGGATTGCGGTTCGGCGAACTGGCAGCGCTCCGCGTAGGCAACCTCACACTTGGAAGCAACGCGTCTATGAGCGTTGAGGCCTCCATTTCAGACGTACCCAAGGACCTGGGGGGCCGCGTCGAGAAGTCGCCTAAGAGCGGCAAGGCGCGGGTTGTGCCGCTACCTGCCAAGCTGGCCAAGCGCCTGGAAGCTGCAGTCGAGGGCCGTAGGCCTGACGAGCGCGTGTTTACGTCACCGCGTGGTCTGACTCTTCGCGCTGAGAACTTCCGCCGGGACGTGTTCACTCCGCTAGTGAAAGCAGCCCGCGCCGATCTATCTGGCTTCCCGGTCCTGACTCCGCATGACCTCCGGCATACTGCCGTCAGCCTGCATATCCGCGTAGGCTCAAACGTGAAAGTTGTGCAGCGGATAGCTGGTCATGCCACGGCCGTTCTTACGCTGGATACCTACGCGGGGTTGTTCGATGAGGACCTGCACGAGAGCGCCGCGCGGCTTGATGCCAAGCTCAATTTCTGAACTGAGTGGATAGCTGGGGGATAGTCAGCCCCCATACTTCCCGACGCCGGCGCGGGACTATCCAAGGACTCATAATCCTAAGGTCCTCGGTTCAAGTCCGAGTAGCCCTACATTCATTTCTGCGGCAGCCTCCTCATCCGGGGTCCGCAACCACGGGAGCCGTGGCTGACATCCGACGTCGGCCGCGGCTCCCTTTTTGTCGGGTTTGTCGGGTTTTCATTGGGCCGGCACTTGCAGGCGTCCCGACACTGCGATAAGTTACTGATGAGTAACATATCGCCGGCGCGAAGCCCGCGCCCTTTGGTCCCCGCTGATCGAGTGAAGGAACACCATGTCCAAAGCTGCCATCGACATCCACAACCTGCCCTACGCCGATGGCGATTTCTTTGCGTTCGAGCAGTTGCTCAGCGCCAAGGAGCAGGACAGGCTGGCCGAAGTCCGTGAATTCCTTACCCGCGAAGTCCGGCCGATCGCCGTCGATTGCTGGAATCGCGGGGAGTTCCCCATGGACTTGATCCCGAAGCTCGCCGAAATCGACCTGGTCAGCCCCGTTCGGAGGCAGGGCTACTCGAATCTCTTCGCAGGCATCCTGCACGCGGAAGCCACCCGCGCCGACACGTCAATCGCGACGTTCATGGGCGTCCACGACGGGCTCTTCACCGGCTCTATCGAAGCCCTGGCCTCCCAGGAGCAGCAGGATGCGTGGCTTCCCGAGATCTACTCGCTCAAGAAGATCGGCGCCTTCGGCCTCACCGAGCCCCTGGGCGGCTCCGACGTCGCCGGCGGTACGCGCACCACGGCACGGCGCGACGGCGATAACTGGATCCTCAATGGAGCCAAGCGCTGGATCGGCAACGCGACTTTCTCCGACTGGGTGGTCATCTACGCCCGCGATGTTGACGACAACCAGGTCAAAGGGTTCCTCGTGGACACCAAGGCCGAGGGATACAGTGCCGTGAAAATTGAGAACAAGATCTCGCTGCGCACGGTCCAGAACGCTGACATCACGCTCGACAACGTTGTGGTGCCGGAGTTCTTCAAGCTCGCCAACGCCAACAGCTTCCGCGACACGAACAAGGTCCTGAAAGTCACCCGCCTGGCCGTGGCCTGGCAAGCGGTGGGCCAGCAGCTCGCGGCCTTCGACGTCGCCCGGCGCTACGCCGTGGAACGCAGCCAGTTCGGCCGTCCGATTGCCTCTTTCCAGCTGATCCAGCACCAACTCGTACAGATCCTCGGCAATGCGGTGAGCTCCATGGGCATGATGGTGAGGCTTTCCCAGCTGGAGGACGCGGGGGAGGCGAAGGGCGAGCAGTCCGCCCTGGCCAAGGCGTTCACCACCGCGCGGATGCGCGAAAGCGTGGCCCTGGGCCGGAGCATCCTCGGCGGGAACGGGATCGTGACGGACTTCGAGATGGCCAAAGTCTTTGCGGACGCCGAAGCCATCTACTCCTACGAGGGCACGCACGAAATCAACACCCTCGTCACCGGCCGGGCTATCACGGGCATTTCCGCGATCGTCTGACGGGCGCCAAACGCCCGCCGCGGCTGCCCGCGGGTGTCAACGGACGATCCGCGCATCAAAGCCAAACGCCCGCCGCGGCTGCCCGCGTGCGTCAACGGACTGGCCGCGCATCAAAGACGGCGCCAAATGCTGCATCACGGACCCGGATTCAGGGGCGGGAGCAGAACGGAAGGCCGAAGGTCCATCACGAACGCCAGCGGATTGACGTAGTCTTCGCCGCGGCGGACGCCCCAGTGGAGGCAGGGCGGGGCCGGGCCGCAGTGGCCGGTCTGCACCTGCCCCAGGACATCGCCCTCCGCCACGGCGGACCCCGCCCTCAGTGAACTCGCCACCGGCTCGAAACTGCTGCGCAGCCCGTTGCCGTGATCGATCGTGATGACCGGCCGGTCCACCACCGTCCCGACAAAGCTCACCGTCCCGGCGGCGGGCGACTTGAGCGGGGCGCCATCGAAGGGCGCCTCAAGGTCGACGCCGCGGTGACCGCTGAGCCACGGCTTGGCCGGGGGATCGAAGGCGCGGAGCACCGCCGGCCTTGGGCTCAGCGGCCAGCTCCAGGCAGACGCAGGGACCGGCCCCGCCCTCGGGGAGCCCCGGCCGGAGGAAATCGCAGCCCGGGCGGCAATGGCGGAGTAGCCGGCGTCTGTGGGGCCGGAGAGGACGGCGTCTGTGGCGTCGGCGGCGGAGGCATGGGCGGCGGCAGCGATATCGGCGTCGGCGGTGATGGGGGGCGGCGCCAGGAACGTTGCCAGGAACAATGCGGCCAGGAACAATGCCGCCAGGAGCTGTGCTGCCAGGAGCTGTGCCGCCAGCAGCAAGGCCCGCAGGCCAAGTGGGAGCTTCATGGCCCCAGCCTGCCAAGGCGGCGCCCCGGGCGGAATCTCCCGCCATGGCTATGTGGATAAGGTGCCCGCCGGCCCCCGCCAAAGCCCCGGAACCCCGTGCCGTTGCCGCGGCAAAACCGTCCGCCTGGGCGGGGCCGCTGTAGTACACTTGGTGGAGCAGTTTGCTGTGCCCTCACGCTTGTAAGTCGCGATACTTCGTGATTGCCGAAGCCGGCACGCCTCATTCAGGGGTGCGGGGGAGCAGCAGCTGACTACGCGTATCCAGCCCTCCTCAAAAGAAGCCTGAAACTTCTGATGCGGAGGACTGCGCCTCCTGCGGTCCGTTCCACATGGCATGTCCATATGGCGCGGATGGGAAGCGCAGTGGATGCCAGGAGCAACGCCCGCCCCGGGCGAATGCTAAACAACCGTCAACTATTGGCAGGGTAAGAGGGCCATGGGCTCTCTCATGAATGACCTGCCGGAAGGAGCGTCGGCATGCCCGTCGTAACTATGCGCCAGCTGCTTGACAGCGGCGTCCACTTTGGACACCAGACCCGCCGTTGGAACCCGAAGATGAAGCGCTTCATCTTCACGGAGCGCAACGGTATCTACATCATTGACCTGCAGCAGTCGCTGTCCTACATCGACCGTGCCTACGAGTTCGTGAAGGCCACCGTTGCACACGGCGGCACCGTTCTCTTCGTCGGCACCAAGAAGCAGGCGCAGGAATCCATCGCCGAGCAGGCCACCCGCGTTGGCCAGCCCTACGTCAACCAGCGTTGGCTCGGCGGTATGCTGACCAACTTCCAGACGGTCTCCAAGCGCATCCAGCGCATGAAAGAACTCGAAGAGATCGACTTCGACGACGTCGCCGGTTCGGCTTACACCAAGAAGGAACTGCTGCTCCTTCGCCGCGAACTCACCAAGCTGGAAACCAACCTCGGTGGTATCCGCAACCTGACCAAGGCGCCGTCCGCGCTGTGGATCGTTGACACCAAGAAGGAACACCTTGCTGTCGACGAGGCCAAGAAGCTGAACATCCCGGTTGTGGCCATCCTGGACACCAACTGCGATCCCGACGAAGTCGACTTCCCGATCCCGGGTAACGACGACGCCATCCGCTCCGTCAACCTGCTGACCCGCGTTGTCGCCGACGCCGTTGCTGAGGGCCTCATCGCCCGTAACCAGCGCGCCACCGGCACCACGGAAGCTCCGGAAGAGCCGCTGGCCGAGTGGGAGCGCGAGCTCCTCGAAGGCAACAAGGCTGAAGCTGCTGCAGCGCCGGCCGCTGAGGCTGCACCGGCTGCTGACGAAGCACCGGCCGCCGAAGCTGCTCCGGCCGCCGAAGCTGCTCCGGCCGCTGAGGAAGCGCCGGCTGCTGAAGAAGCACCGTCCGCCGACGAAGCCAAGTAGTCAGACAAGTAAATCTGGATCTCCTCACATGCGCTCAGCTGCATAGGGGGTACCGACAGGATGGCCGCTCACTCGGTGAGCAGCCGTCCTGTCGGTCCGTACACCACATAAATTTCTAGACAGAGGGGTTCACATGGCGAACTACACTGCCGCTGATATCAAGGCTCTGCGCGAGCGCACTGGCGCCGGCATGATGGATGTCAAGAAGGCTCTTGACGAAGCCAACGGTGACGCCGAGAAGGCCATCGAAATCATCCGCATCAAGGGCCTGAAGGGCGCTACCAAGCGCGAAGGCCGCTCCACCGCCGAAGGCCTGGTTGCCGCCAAGGTCGCCAACGGCGTCGGCGTGATGATCGAAGTCAACTGCGAGACCGACTTCGTCGCTAAGGCTGACAAGTTCATCCAGCTGGCCGACAAGGTCCTGGCTGTGGCCGTCGAGTCCGGCGCTGCCGACCTCGAGACCCTGCTCGCCACCGAGGTCGACGGCAAGCCGCTGTCCGAGGTCGTCATCGAAGAGGGCGCCGTTCTGGGCGAGAAGGTTGTTGTCCGCCGCATCTCCCGCATCGAGGGCGCCACGGTCGACGCTTACCTGCACAAGACCTCCAAGGACCTCCCGGCCCAGGTCGGCGTGCTGTTCGCTGTTGACGGCGAAGGCGAAGCGGCTGCCACCGCAGCCCACGACGTCGCCGTTCACGTCGCCGCCATGGCTCCGAACTACCTCACCCGTGAGGACGTTCCGGCCGATCTCGTCGAGTCCGAGCGCCGCATCGCCGAGGAAACGGCCAAGGCCGAGGGCAAGCCCGAAGCTGCGATGACCAAGATCGTCGAAGGCCGCGTTACCGGCTTCTACAAAGGCGAGGTCCTCGTTGACCAGGCATTCGCCAAGGATGCCAAGAAGTCTGTCGCACAGGTCCTCGAAGAAGCCGGCGTCAAGGCAACTGCCTTCACGCGCTTCCGCGTCGGTTCCTAGTCAGACTGGCCAGACACCAGTCAGGCACTAGCCAGACACGCTAAGGGGGTGGTCACCACGGTGGCCACCCCTTTTGCATGCACCCGTGAGGCACCGTTTCCGGTCACGGCCGGAATGCCGCCTTGGGCGCCCAGCACGATAACCTAACTCAGAGTTCACCAACGGGAAGGCACCATGGAAACCGTCACCACTTCAGCCCAGCCAAAGAAGAACAGGCGCCGCGTCCTCTTGAAGCTCTCCGGCGAGGTCTTCGGCGGTGGGAAACTGGGCGTCGACCCGGATACCGTCCGCGGCGTGGCCAAGCAGATCGCCGCCGCAGTTCCCGATGTGGAGGTCGCAATCGTCGTCGGCGGAGGCAACTTCTTCCGCGGCGCCGAACTGTCCCAGAGCGGCATGGACCGCTCCCGCGCCGACTACATGGGCATGCTCGGAACCGTCATGAACTGCCTCGCGCTCCAGGACTTCCTTGAGCAGGCCGGGGTGGAAACGCGCGTGCAGAGCGCCATCACCATGGGCCAGGTCGCCGAGGCCTACATCCCCCGCCGCGCCATCCGCCACATGGAAAAGGGCCGGGTTGTCATCTTCGGCGCCGGCGCCGGCCTGCCGTACTTCTCCACTGACACCGTGGCCGCCCAGCGTGCCATGGAGGTCCACGCCGACGTCGTCCTGATGGCCAAGAGCGGCGTCGACGGCGTCTACACCGCCGACCCGAAGAAGGACCCGACGGCGGAGAAACTGCACCGCCTCAGCTACGACGACGCCCTCCGCCGCGACATCCGCGTGATGGACCAGACCGCGATGACCATGTGCAAGGACAACAACCTCACAATGGTGGTCTTCGGCATGGAAGGCGAGGGTAACGTCACCCGCGCCATCCGGGGCGAAGACCTGGGCACCGTCGTCACCCCCTAGCAACGGCTAGGATGTTTTCAGGACCTTTCCGCCGCCAGGCGGAAGACAAAAGCGCCCGGCGGAATACGGCAGGCGCACAAAGAAGACGTGCCGCGCCCCGGCCCCCGGGACGCACCAATTTCTGAGGAGAGACCGTGATCGAAGAAACCTTGCTCGAAGCCGGGGACAAGATGGACAAGGCAGTTGAGGTAGCCAAGGAAGACTTCGCCTCGATCCGGACCGGCCGCGCGACGCCTGGCCTGTACAACAAGGTCATCGTCGAGTACTACGGCACGCCGACGCCGCTGCAGCAGCTGGCCTCCTTCGCGGTCCCGGATGCCCGCACCATCCTCGTCACCCCGTACGACAAGACGGCCCTGCGCGACATCGAACGTGCCCTCAGCGACTCCGAGGTCGGCGCCAACCCGTCCAACGACGGCAACGTCATCCGGATCACCATTCCCGAGCTGACGTCCGAACGGCGCAAGGAATACGTCAAGATCGTCAAGTCCAAGGGTGAGGACGCGAAGGTGTCCATCCGCAACATCCGCCGCAAAGCCAAGGAAACGCTGGACAAGCTCGTCAAGGACGGCGACGCCGGCGAAGACGAAGGCGCGCGCGGTGAGAAGGAACTCGACGCCATGACCAAGGCACACGTGGACGGGATCGACGAGCTGCTCAAGCGCAAGGAAGCTGAGCTGCTCGAGGTCTGATGAATCAGGCACAGGAGGCCTCCGGGCCGCGCGCCCGGAGGCGGGGGAAGCAGCGCGAGAACCCAACGCCCAAAGCGGGCCGGAACCTGCCCGCCGCCACGGTGGTGGGCGTTGGCATGCTGGTGTGCGTCCTCGGCGGCCTGCTGTTCCTCCCGCTGGGCTTCGTCCTGGTGACCGCCACCTTTGCGATCTTCGGCGTCTGGGAGATCTTCCGTGCGCTTGAGGCCGCAGGCACCCGCCTGCCGATCGTGCCGGTGATGGTCGGCACGGTCGCCATGCCGATCGCCGCCTACTTCGGCGGCCTCGAAAGCCTGCTCTTCGCCATGCTCGTCAGCAGCGTGGCGGTGCTGTTGTGGCGGACCCTGGAGGGCGCCGCCGGTTCGGCCCGGAGCATTTTCGCAGGGGTCTTCACCCTGTCCTGGGTGCCGTTCCTGATCAGCTTTGCGGCGCTGCTGCTGCACACCGCCGACGGCGGGACGCCGGTAGGCCTGTGGCCTGACGGGGTGATTCCGGCGGGTGCGTGGGAAATCGCGACCCTGCTGCTCCTGGTGGTAGCCAACGACACCTTCGGCTACCTCGTGGGCGCCTCCCTGGGCAAGCATCCGATGGCCCCCAAGATCAGCCCCAAGAAGACCTGGGAAGGCTTCGCCGGCTCGATCGCCGGGGCCGTCGTCGTGGGCGTGCTCGCCATGATCTTCGTGCTGGGCGAACCGTGGTGGTTCGGCGTCGTGCTCGCCGTGGGCATGGTGGCAGCCGCCACCGCCGGCGACCTCGCCGAATCCATGGTCAAGCGCGAGCTCGGCATCAAGGACATGAGCAGCATCCTCCCCGGACACGGAGGCGTCATGGACCGGCTGGACTCGATTGTCTTCGCCTCGCCGGTGGCGTTCATCCTGTTCTCGGCCCTCACAGCCGCCTAGAAGCACCGGACCAGCACTTCCGGCGCCTAGAATGGTGCCGAGCAAACCAGCCGAACGGCATCAAAGGAACAAAGTAACAGTGGACATTCAACGGCAGATTCCTGCGTCTTTTGACCGCGTGCAGCGGAACCAGTATGGCTACAACGCCAGGCAGGTCGACGATTTCCTGCAGCGCGCACGGGTGTCATTCGAAGCTCCGTCCTCGGCCTCCCGCGCCATCAAGAGCTCGGACGTCCGCTCCGTGTCCTTCGATCCCGTGAAGGGCGGCTATGCCGCCGCCGGCGTGGACGCCGCGCTGGACCGGCTCGAAGACGCCCTCGCCCGGCGCGAGCGCGATGAGCTCGTTGCCGAACGCGGCGAGGATGCCTGGCTGCGCGAAATCGGCCGGCTCGCGGGCGTCCTGCGCGGGCGCCTGCACCGCCCGGACGGCCAGCGCTTCCGGCGCCCGTCCAAGCCCAAGGCCCGCAGCTACAACACCACCGACGTCGACGACCTCTGCCACGAGCTGATCGGCTACCTCGAGGAGGACCAGCCGCTGAGCGTGGACAACGTCCGGCGCGCCGTGTTCCGTCCCGCAGTGGGCCGGGAGGGCTACGAGGAAAGCCAGGTCGACGCATTCCTGGAGCGCGCCGTCGAGCTCATGGCGGCCATCGACTGATATGTAGTGATCGTTTGTCAAGGGCGTGGGGAAGCGGTCCCGGGTTGGGTTGCCCGGGACCGCTTCTCATTTTGCTTGCCGGTGTGTCTGGCGGGGGTGGTCAGCGTGTCAATGGCGACGGCGCGGTCAGACTGATATGCGCGGGTTGGTTACCGCAGGACGAAGTGTTCGGCTGGAGGTTACCGCTGGTCTAGCTATGTCGGGCATGGCCGTTTCCGGCTGCCCATAGTCGAATCGCGGGTTTACTCCACGCGCTGCAAGAAACCGCTCCGCAGGGACGTTCCGGCAGTCCGTGCCCGGGCTGGCCGAGCGCGGAATCTAGTTGGTTATTGGCTGGGCTGGTCCGTTCTGGAAGCCAGAGACCAGCACCAGCCGGCGAGCTCCCGGGCGATGGCGACGTTCGCGATGACGGGTCGTTTGCGGCGTTCGAGATAACTGATCCAGCGGTTGTGGAGGCGCCGGTTGCCGGCATGACCCCGGGCCCTGGCATCCGGGCTGGCCATTTCCCATCGGGACCGCATCAGGTGGGATGGATGGTCGTATGGTCTGCGGTGGTGCCAGGCCGCCTCGACGAGGAGCCGGCGCGCGTGGGTGTTGCCGGTTTTCGTGATCGAGCCTTGGGACCGGGATGCCCCGGAGGAATGCTCGGTCGGGACCAGGCCCAGATATGCGCCGATCGTGGAGCCGGTGAACCGGTTCCAGTCGCCTATTTCCAAGGCGAGACCGAACGCGGTCAGGGTCGAGATCCCGCGCAGGCACTCCAGCGACCGGACGACGGGCGTGTATTCGCTCCGGTAGGCCATTGTTGTGATGG
>NZ_KI914969.1:132231-136065 GCF_000520575.1 Arthrobacter sp. I3 | reverse complement strand
CCACTTATCGATCAACTTCGGAGAAGACAACTGCAGCTCTCTCGCCAATCCGACCTTGTTCTCCCCAGACAGGAACCGCTGGACTGCATCGAGTTTGAACTCGAATGAGAACACCCGTTTGGTTGGTTTCGCCACCAGCGTCGTACCTCCGCGAACTCGCCATCGGTCATATAGCCGCCCGGTCGCTTTCGGGCTCACGCCAAGCCGAGTTCCTACAGCTTTGGCGCCCCAACCGGTCTCAAACAACGCTACCGCCACCTCACGCTGCTCCTCAGACAACGAACTGCTCTTGAACATAAAACTGCTCCCCGTAAGTCAGAACTGAATTCTCAGTCCAACTTTCGGGGAGCAGTTCACTGTGGCGGAATCCCTCCTTGGGAGAGTGCAGGACACCTGCCGGCAGCCGGACTGCCCGGCGCAGGGTCTCGACTCAGCCGGCCTGTGCCGGCCAGGTTCTACTTGCCGGGCTTGTCTGTGCCGTTGTTCAGGCTGGCCGCGATGTTGCGTACGGCCGTTTTGGCGTCGGTGGCAACCTTGTCGGCGGCGTCAGCGGCGTTGCCGGCGGCGTCCTTGGCCGTTTCCGTGGCTTTGTCCGCCGCGGTGGTTGCGGAATCGGAAGCCTCCTTGGATGCCTCAGCCGCGGAGTCCGCTGCCGCTACAGTCGCGGAACCGGCCTTGTCGGCGGCGTCCTTCAGCGATTCGCCAGCCGGGGCGGCCGTGGGGGCGGGCTTTACCGGCGTCGGCACCTTCCAAGGGTCCTCCACCGGCCTGGACGCCCGCCAGGCGGCGACACCGGCTGCAACGGCGGCAGCGATGATGCCGAAGATCAGCAGGCCGCGGTGCTTGGGCTTCTGCTGCTTGGCGAGCTTGGCATTAGCCGTCTTGGTGACCTCGGTGGCGGCCGCCTTGATGTTCTTGCTGGCGTTCTTGCCTGCCTTCTTGGCGTGTCCCTTGACGGCCTGGGCCTGCGTCTGGACGCCGGTGACAACACCGGAATCAACAAGCTTCTGTGCGACGGCGTCCACGTGGGCCGGGGCGTTTTCCAACGTGCGGTGGACGGCCACGGAAGCCTGCCCGATCTGGTCGGAAAGCCTGGGCAGGTACTCGACAACAACCCGGTCGCGTGCATTGGCGATGACCGGGGCTGCCTTGTCCACAGCTTCGTGCAGGCGCGGGGTCGCGCTGTCCGCGGCATCGTGGATCCTCGGCGCCAGCTGGGCCAGGCCATCCTGAAGGCGGGGAGTGACAGTGGCAACGCCGCCGGCCAGATTGTGGGCCGCCGACTTGAGGCCCTCCTGGATCTTGGGAGAGGCGGTGTCCAGTCCGTGCTGCAGGCGGGGAACAGCCCAGTTCACGGCAGCCTCAACCCGCGGGGCCGCCCAATCCTTGGCGCTGTCTACTCCGGTGCTCACTGACTGCTCCAGGTCACGGGCAATACGATCCGTTTTCTTCACAACTACCTCCCGATTAATGTGACGGTTCTGCAGTTAGCCTACGTGTCTAGGAACGCACCGGCTATTCTTCAGGCCGATTTCCAGTGGATTTCACCCAGCGCGGAACTGACTGCGCGGCCCTATGCGGGCGGAGCCGTCATGGAAGAATGGGCCCTATGACTGCCAACGCAACCGCAAAAGCCACTATCCACACGAGCCTCGGCGACATCGTCGTCAACCTCTTTGGCAACCACGCGCCGAAGACCGTCGACAACTTCGTCGGGCTGGCCACCGGTGAGAAGGCCTGGACCCACCCGGAAACGGGCGAGGACAAGACCGGCACGCCGCTCTACAACGGCACCATCTTCCACCGCATCATCAAGGACTTCATGATCCAGGCCGGCGATCCCCTGGGCCGCGGCACCGGTGGACCGGGCTACAAGTTCGACGATGAGATCCACCCGGAACTGACTTTCAACGAGCCGTACAAGCTGGCCATGGCCAACGCCGGCGTCCAGATGGGCCGCGGCACGAACGGTTCGCAGTTCTTCATCACCACCATCCCCACCGGCTGGCTGCAGGGCAAGCACAGCATCTTCGGTGAGGTCGCCGATGACGAATCCAAGAAGGTCGTCGACGCGATCGAAGGCGTCCGCACCGGCATGGGCGACCGCCCCGTCGAGGATGTCACCATTAACAGCATTGACATCGAAAAGCTCTAACCCACCACCATGAGCTACGGAATTCCGGCGGCAGAGCCGTCCGCAGAGGTCCCGGTATGCCCCAGGCACCCGGACCGGCCCGCCTATGTGCGTTGCCAGCGGTGCGGGCGCCCTGCGTGCCCCGACTGCCAGCGGGCGGCCGCCGTCGGATTCCAATGCGTTGACTGTGTCAATGAAACCAAGCGCACGACGCCGGCCGTCAGGACCGTCTACGGCGGCGCCGTGACCGCCGGCAAACCCGTGGTCACTTACGTGATCATCGCGCTGTGTGCCCTTGTCTATGCGCTGCAGTGGATAGTCCCCAACGACGGGATTTACCAGCAACTGGCCTACGCTCCCGCCCTGACCGGCGTTGAACCGTGGCGGATGCTCACTTCGGCGTTCCTGCACTCGCAGGGATTCCTGCTCCACATCGTCCTGAACATGTACACGCTGTGGATATTCGGCCAGATCCTTGAGCCGCTGCTGGGCCACGCCCGCTTCCTGGCCATCTACCTGCTCTCGGCCGTCGGCGGCTCCGTCGGCTTCCTCCTGCTGACCCCGGTGTATCCGGTGAACGGCCCGGTGGGCCTCGTCGGCGCCTCCGGTGCCATCTTCGGCCTGTTCGGCGCCCTGCTGGTGGTCCAGCGCCAACGCGGCGGCGAGGTCCGCCAGCTCCTGGTCCTGATTGCCATCAACGGCGTCATCGGCTTCATGGTCCCGCAGATCGCCTGGCAGGCCCATCTCGGCGGCCTCGTCACCGGCGCCCTGAGCGCCGCCGTCATTGCCTACACCCCCCGTGGCCCGCGGCAGACCCTGCTGCAGGCAATCGGCCTCGCCGTGGTCCTGGCCTTGGTGATCGCCGTGTCCGTCGTGCGGATGGCCGGCGCCGGCGCTTAGCCCGCTCCTGCCGAAGTCCCCGGCCGCAATCGGCCGCAATTGAACGCCCGGCCCCCTTCACTCTTTCCCAGTGTTTCTCTCGCTGGGGTTCCTTGGCTGTTCCCTCCGTTTTGCGGACCTTTCCCCCTGTAACCCCCGGGCCGGATCCCGCACCTGAATTCCCAGGTGCGGATCCGAGAGTTTTCCACAGCGGTTATCCACATTGTTAATAACTTACAAGCGTGTAGTTCACTGTGACGAACCGGCTCTGACCGCCCGGGCTGGCGATTATCCAGCTTGCAGGCGATGCTGCCGACCCGATCTCCACACCTGTGGATAACTTCTGTGGGTTGCCCTGTGAGTAAGTGGACAACTTTGCCCGCGCAGCCCTGTTGCCTGGCGCCGGGCGGCGCCAGCCCTGTTCCAGCCCTGCGCCGCGGGCACTCCAGGGAGTAGTCCACAGAACGGCGCCACGGGCACGCCAGGGACCGGTGCCTCAGGACCTCCAGCCGGCGCCGCGTCCAGGCCGCACTCCCAGCGCCGTCGCCCCCCACAGGCCCCCCGCGTCGGCGGCAGGTCACCACGGGCCGTCGGACGGCCGCGGTGCGTATTTCAACAGGGTTATTCACAGTGTTAATAACTTGATGGTCTGAGCATCCGCGGGATTCAACCCGGCTCATGGCCCGGCAGAGGGGATTGCGGTTCCTAAGCACCGGCTGTTATCCCCAGCTGTGGATAACTTGTGGGTAGTGGCCTGTTATTAAGTGGATAACTCGTCCGTTGCGGCTGGTGTCGGGATGGGCCAGAATGTCGGGCGGCCG
>NZ_KI914969.1:100504-132131 GCF_000520575.1 Arthrobacter sp. I3 | reverse complement strand
GCGGCCGGCCGGACCCGAGCCGGCCCCGAGGCTGCCGTGAGCCGGCCGTGCGGCGGGGCCCCGGTGCCATCCGCGGTCTGTTGCCGGGATCAGGGAACTTGTCCACAGGAAATCCACACTGTTAATAACTTACAGCTGTGTAATTCAGTACCGGCCGGGGATCTCATCAGTGGCTTTGCGCCCCGCTGTGGCCTCGGAACCCGGCTGAACCGCATGAAGACCCGGAACCTTATGAACAATGTGGATAAGTTTCCCCAGACTTGTGCACAGCTGTGGATAACGAAGCGGGAGCTCGCCGGGTCATCGACGGGTCACTGCGGCCAGACGCCCGATGACCCGCGCCGGTGGCTGTCCAGCAGATGGGTGTCCACCATTCCGATGGCCTCCATGAGCGCGAACATCGTGGTGGGCCCTACGAAGGCGAAGCCCTTCTTGCGCAGCGCCTTGGAGAGCGCGATGGACTCGGCCGAGGTGGTGGGGACCTCATCGAGGGAGTCCGGCCGGGGTGTGGCGTCCGGCTGGAACGCCCATACGAAGTCAACCAGGCCGCCGTCGTCCCTCAACGCCAGAGTAGCGCGGGCATTGGTGATGGTTGCCTGGATCTTCAGCCGGTTCCGGACAATCCCGGCATCGAGCATGAGCCGCTCCACATCGGCGTCCGTGAAGCGTGCCACCAGTTCCGGATCGAAGTCCTTGAACGCCGCGCGGAAAGCGGGCCGCTTGCGCAGGATTGTCGCCCATGAAAGCCCCGCCTGGAATCCCTCGAGGCTGATGCGTTCGTAGAGGCCCTGTTCGTCCCGGACGGGCATGCCCCACTCGGAGTCGTAATACTCGCGCAGCATGGGATCCACGGAGGCCCACGCCGGCCGCGCCAGTCCGTCGTCGCCAATGGTCGAGCCGTTTACTGCCGGGGTCATCTGGATTCCTTCGCTGGGCAGGGATTAGTGCTGTGGGTTAACGGCGGCGGGCCGGCACACTGTGTGTACCGGCCCGTCAGGGATGTGCGCCGCGCGGGCCTGGTGTCAGGAACGCCAGCGTGTGGTCATCAGGAAGCCGATGATCGCGATTCCGAAGCCGGCAACGATGTTCAACGAGCCCCAAGCCTGAACCGGGAAGGCGCCCTCGGTGATGTAGAACGTGATGATCCACAGCAGGCCAATGATCATCAGGCCAAACATGACGGGCTTGAACCAGACCGGATTGGGCTTGTAGGCCTCCGCGGCAGAAGTCTGCGGGGCCACACGGGCAGTCCTTTTACGCGGCTTCGACTCGGGCACTGATCCTCCTTGGCGGGCTGGAACAAGAGCGGCCAACGTGGCTTGATATCCTGCAGGAAGCGAGCCCCCGCCGGCCAACGTGCTCTTGGTCGAGCTTGAATTCTTGTGTCGCACAATTCTAGCTGTAGTTCCGGCCACGCCGTGGACCCCTGCAACCGTCTTGGAGGAGAACCGCAGTGCTGGAGTTGGAGCAGGAATCCGGCCGGACGGCTAGCAGCCGCCGCGGGCTGCTCCTGCGCACCATCCACGTCGCGGGCGAGTTGCTCCTGACCGTGGGCATCATTGTCCTGCTCTTTGTGGCCTGGCAGTTGTGGTGGACGAATGTGGACTCCGACGCCCGGCAGCGCGAGGCGGTGCACGACTTTGCCCGCTGGATTGGAACAGCCGCTCCCGCATCGCCGCCTCTGCCGTCGGCTGTTGCCCCGGAACCCGCCGTCGCGCCCGAACCGGCCGAGGGCGCGACCATCGGCATCCTGTATGTTCCCCGTTTCGGCGCCGGCTACACGCGTCCCATCGTTCAGGGCACGACTCCGGCGGTGTTGGACACCCTGGGCATCGGGCATTATCCGGGCACGGCCATGCCAGGGGCTGCGGGAAACTTCGCCGTGGCAGGGCACCGGCAGACCCACGGCGCCGTCCTGGACCACATCGACGCCCTGGTGCCTGGGGACCGGATCTACGTCCAGACCCGTGAGGGCTACTATGTCTACGTGTTCCGGAACAGCCAGACAGTCCTCCCCTCGCGGACCGATGTGCTGTTGCCGGTGCCGATGCGGCCGGGCGCCGCACCGACGGAGAGCTACCTGACCATGACGAGCTGCAACCCGCGCTTTGGCTCCGAGGAACGCTTTGTGGCCTACGCCCTGCTGGAGCGGTGGCAGTCCCTTTCGGCTGGACCGCCGGCTGAAATTTCCCGGGCGGCCCGCGCGGCCGGGGAAGGCTGACGAATGTATGGCTGGCTTTTCCGCCGCCTTCCCGGGCCCTTGTGGCTCAGGATTGCGACCGCGCTGGTGCTGGCGGCCGGAGCACTGGTATTGATGGTTCAGTTCCTTTTTCCCTGGCTGGCGCAATTCACCCAGTTAACAGATTCAACGATTGGTTCGGCAAGGCACCCATGAGCACAACCAAAATCCTGGTCGTAGACAACTACGACAGCTTTGTCTACACCCTGGTCGGCTATCTCCAGGAGCTCGGTGCGGAGACCACCGTAGTCCGCAACGACGACGTCACGCTCGCCGAGGCGATCGAAATGGCCGAGGCGCGGGACGGGGTCCTTATCTCTCCCGGGCCGGGGAATCCAGCCGGGGCCGGCGTCTGCATTGAGCTGATCAAGTGGTGCGGCAGCCACGACAAGCCCATGCTGGGTGTCTGCCTGGGGCACCAGGCGCTGGCGGAGGCCTACGGCGGAACCGTGACGCACGCCCCCGAACTGATGCACGGCAAGACTTCCCTCGTCGAACACCATGGAACCAGCGTCTTTGCGGGGCTCCCCTCGCCCCTCACGGCCACCCGCTACCATTCGCTGGCCGCTGTCCGCGAGAGCATCCCGGAGGTCCTGGAAATCACCGCGGAAACGGGCACCGGTGTGGTGATGGGCCTGCAGCACCGTACCGCCCCGCTGTGCGGCGTCCAGTTCCACCCGGAATCCGTCCTGACCGAAGGCGGCTACCAGATGCTCGGCAACTGGCTGGAGTCACTGGGCATGGCGGGCGCTGCCGAACGGGCAGCGGACCTGAGCCCGCTCATCAAACACTGACCCGGCAGGCCCCGAAAGCGCCGGAGCGGCGATAGCCGGCACCTTCGGTCTTTCCCGACCGGGTTAGGGGAACAGTCCGCCCAGGGCCGCGTCCTCTTTGGACGCGCTCTTGGTCGGCGTCGGCGTCGGCGTGGGCGACGGCGGGGGCGGCGGCGCCGGTGCCTTCGCCACGGTCACGGTGATGGTCTTGCCCTGCTCGACGAGCGAATCCGCGGCGTCGGCCTGGCCTGTCACCTTGCCCGGAGCCACCTGGGAGTTCTCCACTTCGGTGGCCTTGAGCACCAGGCCCTGTTCCTTCAGTTTCGCCTCCGCCTCCGCCAGCGGCAGCCCGATCAGCTGCGGCACAGCCACCTTGCCCGTGGAGACGACGATTTCGACCGCGTCCGCCACGGCCACAACCTGGCCCGGGGCCGGGTTGGTGGTGATGACAATGCCGACCGGAACCGTGGGGTTGTTGGACATCTTGGTGGTGAGGGCGCCAGTCAGCCCCGTTTGGTGGAGAAGATCGCGGGCTGCCGCCTCGGTCCGGCCGGGCAGGTCCGTCGGGATGGTGATCGCGCTGGGGCCCTCGGAGATGTTGAGGATGATGTCCGAGTTGGCGTCCATGGAACTCCCCGACGTCGGCACGGTGCCAATCGCGGTGCCTTTGGGAATGCTCTCGTGCTGCAGCCGTTGGAGCTGTGGCTTGAAACCTGCGTTGTACAGCCTTTGCAGGGCCTCTGATTCCGTCAGGGACGTCACCGTGGGAACCAGAACCTTGGTCGCCTGCGGCGGGGCCTGGTTCATGAGGTTGTACAGCCACAGGCCGCCGCCGGCCAGCACCAGCAGTGTGAGAACCACGAGCGTCGCGATCCAGGTACGGCGCCGCGTCTTCTGGCGCGGGGTGTGCTCGCGTTCGACCGGCAGCGCCAGCGGCAGGCTGCCGGTGTCCGCAATGCCATAGAGTTCGGTGCCCGCCGGCTGCAGCACTTCCTCGTCGTCGGGTGTTTCTTCGGCGGGCCGGAGCCGGCCGCCGGGGGAATCGTCGAGGAACTTGGCGCCGGTCAGGGAGAAGGCTGCCGTGGGCGCCAGGGGGTCGTGCCGGGGAACCTCGTTGGTGGGGTCGGTGGGGGCCTCGCTGGCGGAAGGCGCCGTGACCGGAACGCCGCTGCGCGCGGCCCGCAGGGCGCGGCGGAAGGCAGCGGCGTCCTGGAAACGGTCGGCGCGGTTCTTCTGCAGGGCCTTCATCAACACGCTGTCCAGCGCGGCGGAGACGTCGGGATTGAGGCTGCTGGCGGGCTCGGGGATCTCACGAACGTGCTGGTAGGCCACCGAGACGGGGCTGTCGCCGATGAACGGCGGCCGGCCGGTCAGCATCTCGTAGAGAAGGCATCCGGCGGAGTACAGGTCGCTGCGCGCGTCGACGGCTTCGCCCCGGGCCTGTTCCGGGGACAGGTACTGCGCCGTGCCGACGACGGCCTGCGTCTGTGTCATGGTGGCGGACGAATCCGCAATGGCGCGGGCGATTCCGAAGTCCATGACCTTGACGCTGTTTGAATCGGGGCAAAACATCACGTTGGCGGGCTTGATGTCGCGGTGCACGATCCCGGCCTTGTGGCTGTAATCGAGCGCGGACAGCACACCCAGGGTGAAGTCGATCGCCTGGTCGATGGTGACGTCCTTGGCCCGCACCATGTCGCGGATGGTCTTGCCGGAAACGAACTCCATCACGATGTAGGGCACCCGGACGCTGTCGTCGTGGTCACCGGGGACCGCGTGGTCCCCGGTGTCGAAGACAGCCACGATCGAGGGGTGGTTGAGTGCCGCGACAGCCTGGGCCTCGCGCTTGAAGCGGGCCTGGAACTGCGGATCCCGGGCCAGGTCCGGGCGCAACAGCTTGACGGCCACGGTACGTCCCAGCCGGGTATCGAGGCCGCGGAAAACATCCGCCATACCGCCACGGCCGATCAGCTCACCCAGCTCATAGCGCCCGCTGAGGACGCGCTGCGTGTTCGCCGGGCGTTCCTCCCTGTGCGACGGAGTGCGGGGTGTATTGCTCATGATCGTTTAGGGTCCGGACTTGGTAGCTGAAGGTGAAGGGGATGCGGCCGTTGCCTTGGCGAGGTGGTAGGTCACGACGCTTCCCGCGGTCACTTTGGACCCGGAAGGAGGCTGGGAGCTCACGAAAGTGCCCGGATCTTCCTTCTTGTTCGTGGGACTGACGTCGGCTCCCTTGGCCCAGCGCAGCCCGGCGTCCTGGATTGCCTGCTGGACTTCAGCTTCGCTGGCGCCCGCCTTGATGGACGGGACCTCGACCATTTCCGGGCCCTTGGAGTAGCTGACCGTGATGGTGGTGCCCGGCTGGACCGCGCCGGAGGGATCGATGTTGGTGACGGTGCCTGGCGTCGCGTCGTTGACGACCTCGACACCGGTGACTTGCAGCCCCTTGCCGATCAGCTCATTGCGGACATCGTTGTACGGCCGCCCCAGGTAGGCATCCGGGATCAGGTTGACCGCGGCCGGGGTGGATTCGGTGGGTGTCGCGGAGCTGGGCGTGGGGGTGGGGGTCTCGGTCGGGGAAGCCGACGACGCCGACGGCGTGGCACTGCTCGGTTTCGCGATGCTGGACGTGGCACTGCTCGCGGCCGGACCCTGCGAGGGGAAGAGACTGCCGGCCTGGCTCAGGACCACGCCGACCAGGGCGAAGACCACCAGCAGGATCAGCGCAATAAGCGGCCACGTCCACGGGCTGCGTCCGCGGCGCTTCGGCTCCTCCTCCGGCTCGTCGTAGTCTTCTTCCTCCTCTTCCTGCACCCAGCTTCGCTCGGCCGCCAGGGCATCGGCGCGGTTGAGGGCGTTGCGGGCGCCGTAGCCACTGGCTGCGGCAGCGCCTGCTGCCAGGCCCGCGGCTGCACCTGCACCGGCGGCGCCCACGACGGGCAGCGCGGACGTCGCCGACGTCGACTTGTCCTCTGCGGCGCTGGAGCCAATAACGCTGGTGGCCGCTGTGGGGACGTCGACGGGGGCCGTGATGGGCCCGGTGGCTGCCTCGAAAAGCAGCATGCCCGGTACGGCTGCGTGTGCGGCGGCGATATCACCGTTGCGGATGGCCTCGGCCGCCTCGGACAGCTTGATGGCGTCGGCCGGCCGGTTCTTCGGATCCTTGGCCAGCATGGACATCAGCAGCGCGCGGACGGGCCTGGGCAGTGTGTCCGGCAGCGGCGGAGGCGCGTCGTTGACCTGGGCCAGCGCGATGGCGATCTGGGATTCCCCGGAGAACGGCCGGTGGCCCGTGAGGCACTCATAGCCGATCACGCCAAGGGAGTAGATGTCCGAGGCTCCGGTGGCCGTCTGGCCCGTGGCCTGTTCGGGTGCCAGGTACTGGGCGGTGCCCATCACCTGGCCGGTCTGGGTCAGCGGAACCTGGTCGGCCAGGCGGGCGATGCCGAAGTCGGTGACCTTGACCCGGCCGTCGGGGGTGATGAGCAGGTTTCCGGGCTTGACGTCCCGGTGCACGAGGCCCTGCGCGTGGGCGACGGCCAGGGCCCGCGCCGTCTGGGCGATCATCGAAAGGGTGCGGTCCGGGGACAGCACCTGTTCGTGCTCGATGATGCTGCTCAGCGGCTGGCCCGGAACCAGTTCCATGACCAGGTAGGCGGAACCCTCTTCCTCGCCGTAATCGAAGACGTTGGCGATGCCCACGTGGTTCAGGAGGGCGGTATGGCGTGCCTCGGCGCGGAAGCGCTGCAGGAAACCGGGGTCGCCCGTGTATTCCTCCTTGAGCACCTTGATGGCGACGATGCGGCCAAGGATCAGGTCTTTGGCTTTCCAGACTTCTCCCATGCCGCCGATCGCAATGCGCGTGGTCAGCTGGAATCTGCCGCCGAGGGTGATTCCCGAAGTAGGCCTCACTTATTCAACACCGCCTCAAAAATCTTCTTCGCGTTCGGACTGGTTAGATTTGCGCCAGTGGTGATGTCTACGCCTTCCATGACGATGGTGACGGCCACTTGCGGGTCATTTGCCGGGGCGAACCCGGTAAACCAAGAATTGTTCAGGCCGTTGCCGAGTTCTGCGGTACCGGTCTTGCCGGCCACCTGGACACCGGGCACGGCCGCACGGTGTGCGATGCCGTCGTCGACGACGCTGACCATCCACTCGTTGATCTGCCGTGCGATCTCCGGACTCGTGGCGGTGCGCAGGGCCTGGGGTTTCGGTTCGCTGATCGTCCGCAGGTCGGGGGCGCGTACGGCCTTGATCAGGTTCGGCTGCATCTGCACTCCGTCGTTGGCGATCGCCGCCGTCATGGTGTTGATCTGCAGCGGTGTGGCGCGGACGTCGCGCTGGCCGATCGAGGACTGCGCCAGCCCGGCGTCGTCCAGCGGTTCGCTCGGAAAGAAGCTTGGGGCGCTGTCCAGCTTGAGCTGGTCGCCGAAGTCCTGGCCGAAGCCGAATTTCTCCGCCTCGTCCCCGATGGCCTTCTGCCCCAGGTCCAGGGCGATGCTGGCGAACGGTGTGTTGCAGGACTGCTGCAGGGCAAACGCGAACGACGCCGTCGTGCGCGTGTAGCAGTTGCCGCCCGCGTAGTTGGGCAGCTTGTAGTCGATGCCCGGGAAGGACATCTCGGCCGGGTTGGGCAGGTCGCTGTCCTTGTTGTACTTGCCCGATTTCAGCGCCGCAGAGGTGTCAATGAGCTTGAACACCGATCCGGGTGCCAGCAGCTCGCCCGTGGGTCCAGAGACGTTCTGGTTCAGGTTGATCCCGGGGACCTGGTTCAGCTCGGTGTAATTGGCCTGTTCGGCGGCCGGGTCCTGGGTGGCAATCAGGTTGGGGTCATAGGACGGTTTGGACACCATGGCCAGGACCGCGCCGGTCTTCGGGTTGGTGACCACGATGTGCCCGCGAATGCCGTCCGGGATGAGGTCGTAGGCAAGCTTCTGGAGTTTGGGGTCCAGGGTCAGCTCCACGGACGCGCCCTTGGGCTGGTTGCCGAGGAACAACTGGCCCACCCGGTCCAGGAACTGCTGGTCCGAACTGCCGGCCAGGACATCGTTCATCGACTTCTCGAGTCCGGTGAGGCCGTAGTTCTTGGAGAAGTAGCCGGTGACGCCCGCGTAGAGCTCGGGCTGGGAGTAGGTCCGCTGGAATTTGCAGCTCTCCGTGGCGGGCACGGACTCTGCCACCGGGGTGCCGCCGACAATGATCGCACCGCGGTCGTTGCAGTAGTTCTGCAGGATGGCGCGCCTGTTCCAGGCGTTGGCCTTAAGCTCGTCGGCGCCAACCACCTGCACATAGCTGAGCGCGCCGAAGACCAGCACGAACATCGCGATGGCGGCAATCCATGAATTGCGGATGGCCTGGTTCACAGCTGTTTCACCGCCTCGGTGGGTGCGTCGGGACTGTTTCGGGGATCCGGCGCCGGTTTGGCAGGCAGCACGGGGAAGTTCTTGCGCGCACCGGGTTCCTGGCCGGGCGGCAGCGGCGTTGTATCCACCGGGCCGCGCGCGGAGTGCGAAATCATGAGCAGCAGACCCACAATGATCCAGTTCGCCAGGAGCGAGGACCCGCCGGCGGCGAGGAACGGCGTCGTAAGTCCGGTCAGCGGGATCAGGCGCGTCACGCCGCCGATCACCACAAAGCACTGCAGCGCGATCGCGAACGAGAGCCCGGTGGCGAGCAGTTTGCCGAACGCGTCGCGGGTGCCCAGCGCGGCGCGGAAGCCCCGGGTGAACAGCAGCAGGTACATCAGGACGATCGCGAAGACGCCGATCAGGCCCAGTTCCTCGCCGAAGGAGGCGATGATCATGTCGCTGTTGGCGAAGGGTACGAGGTTGGGCCGGCCCTGGCCGAGGCCTGTGCCGACCAGGCCGCCGTTGGCCATGCCGAACAGGCCCTCGACAATTTGGAGGCTGCCGCCGAACTGCCGCCCGTAGACCTCATCGGTGAACGCGTTGAGCCAGCCGTCGATCCGCAGGGCCACGTGCGAGAACACACGGGCAGCGACGAAGCCGCCGACGGCAATCAACACGAGGCCGATGATCACCCAGCTGATGCGGCTCGTGGCGACGTAGATCATGACGAGGAACAAGCCGAAGAACAGGATCGAGGATCCGAGGTCACGCTGGAAGACCAGCACGCCGATGCTCACAAGCCAGGCGGTGATCATGGGGCCCATGTCCTTGAACCGCGGGAACTGCACCGGGCCGATCTTGCGGCCCGCCAGCAGGATGAGGTCCCGGTTCGACGACAGATAGCCGGCAAAGAAGATGGCCAGCGTGATCTTGGCGATTTCACCCGGCTGGAAGGTCATGGAACCGATCTTGATCCAGACGCTGGCACCCAGGACCTCTCCGGCGGAGATGCCGGGAACCAGCGGCAGGATGAGGAGCACGGCGCTGATGGCCAGGGAGATATAGGTAAAGCGGCGCAGGATCCGGTGGTCCTTGAGGAACCAAATGACCGCGATCGCGACCGCCATGGCCACCAGGGTCCAGCGCAGCTGGTTGTTGCCGGTGTCTTCGCCCACCCTGTCCAGCCGGTGGATCATGGCCAGGCCCAGCCCGTTAAGCGCGACCACGAGCGGAAGTATTACCGGGTCGGCATATTTTGCGCGGAGCCGCAGCACCACATGGAAGGCGAGGGCGGCCAGCGCCAGGAGCCCGGACTGGAACCAGAAGTCGGTGTCGAACGCTTTTTGCCGGTCCACGCCCACGAGTGCCTGGGCACCAATTCCTACGGCGAGGGCGAGGACCAGGAGGACAAGCTCTACGTTTCGTCGTGGCCTGGGCACGGGGTCGATGGGTGTCATTTGGCCCCCTCGCAATTCGTAGTCGGGGTGGCGGATGGCGAAGGCTTGGCCGCTCCAGGCGAGGCTGTGGCACTTGGCGACGCCGTAGAGCCCGGCTTGGCCGTGGTGCCGGGGGAGGGGGTGGCACCGGCGGCTGTCGCTGCGGGGGACGGGGTGAGGCATTCATCGGCCGGGGCGGTCGTGCCTGTGCGTTCCAGGTTTTTGACGATCCGCTGCGCGTCGTAGAGGTCGCGGGCGGGCACAGTCTGCCGCACCCGCTGCTGCGAAAATTCGGGAAGGTCGGACATCTTGATATCGGTTACCGCTTCGAGAGTGGAAAGCTGGATTGGCCCGAGACGCTGGGAGACGCCGTTGAAGATGGCCACATGCTGATCGTGTTCGCCGATGTAGTAGCGCGTCTGGGTCCAGGCGTAGCCAAGCCAGAGTCCGACGGCCAGCAGCGCGACGATCGCGGCGGCAATGGATACCGTCAGCCACCGGCGCGGCCGTCCGGCGGGCCTGAAGTCGTCTGCCTCCTCGCGGTCCTGTTCGGACTTGTGCGTGAGGACGGTGGCCGCGCGCCGGGCCACGGTGCGTCCGGCGATGGAAGGAATGGACCCTGATTCCGCCGCTGCGGCGGCGGCCCCGACAAGTTCGTGCGGGCGCATGGAGAGTTCTTCCCGCAGGACTTCGGCCGAGAGGTGTTCGCCCAGATGCGGGTCGGTGGTGGTCTCGGGCTCCTTGCCCTCGGCGGCCTTCTGTGCGGCGGCGGCCGGCGATGTGCCGTCGGCCGGGGACCCTGGGGCCGGGTCGGCCGGCGGCGGCCCCGAGGCTCCTGCCGCGGCGGCCAGCGCGGCGGACCCGGTGTCCTGGGTGGAGGAGTCCTTCTTTAGGGACCCGCCGGGGGTTTTCGCGGCACCAACGGTGCTGCCGGCCAGGGGCCCGGCCGATGCGTTGGGCGCTGATGTCCCGGCGGCCGCTGCGGGCGCTGGCACGACGTCGACGGCGGCGGTCCGGACGTCATCGCGGGTCGGCTCGGCAATGTCGAGTACCACCACGGTCACGTTGTCCGGGGCGCCGGCCTCCAGCGTGAGTTCAACCAGCAGTTCGGCGCATTCGCCCAGGTCCTTCGTCTCCCGGACGGTGCGCTCCACGACGTGGCCGGCCACATAGTTCAGGCCGTCCGAGCAGAGCAGCCATCGTTCCCCGGCCTGGACAGCCAGTGTGTCGAGATCCAGCTCCGGGCTGGCATCGACGTCCCCCAGCACGCGCATGAGGACGTTTTTGTGCGGATGCGTTTCGGCCTCTTCGGGGCGGAGCCTGCCCTCATCGATGAGCCGCTGGACAAAGGTGTGGTCGACGCTGACCTGTTCGAACTCGCCGTCGCGCAGCCGGTAGGCCCGGGAGTCACCGATGTGGGCGAAGTGGAGCTTTCCTTCGGCGAGGAGCAGGGCCGTGACCGTGGTGCCCATCCCGGCGAGCTTGGGATTCATGTGGACCAGTTCGGACAGCAGGGAGTTGGCTGTCTGGATTTCGTCGGCGAGGACGGTGCCGGCGTCGCCATCGTAGTCGTCATGGTCCAGGTGGATCATGTCCAGGACGGTCGCGGCGGAGGCAACATCGCCGCCGGCATGGCCACCCATGCCGTCGGCAACGACGGCGAGGTGCCGGCCGACGTAGGCGGAGTCGTCATTCTTGGCGCGGATGCGGCCGACGTCTGACCGCGCGGCGTAGCGCATGATGAGCGGCCGCTTCGGGGCAGTTGTCTTGCCTTCGGCCCTGTCTGCGGGAAATTCCGGGGCAGCCACGGCTACGGCCTCAATTCGATGACCGTCTTGCCGATTCTCACGGGGACGCCCAGCTCCACCGGGAGTGCCCGGGTCAGCTGCTGGTCTGCCAGATACGTGCCATTAGTGGAGCCGAGGTCCTCGATGAACCAGCGGCTGCCCTGTGGGAACAGGCGGGCATGGCGGCCCGAGGCGTAGTCGTCCTCCAGGACCAGGGTGGCTTCCTGTGCCCGGCCCAGGAGGATGGGGCTCGCCGCGAGGGCGATGGTGGTGCCCTTCAACGGTCCCTCGGTCACGATCAGCTGGCGGGCCTGCTGTTTGACGGGGGCAGGCGGCGGTTCGGCAAGGGAAGGATTCTTGCGCACCTGGCGTGCCGTGGGGGCGCCGGCGGCTGCCTTGCGGCCGATCATCAGATCGCGGCGCATGGCCGAGACAATGCTGAAGATCAGCACCCACAGGAGGATGAGGAACCCGAAACGCAGGGCCGTGATGGTCAATTCGCTCATGCGCGGCCGCCTGGGTGGGCGGGCAGTAGGCGGAAGATGATTTTGGTTCGTCCCATCATGATCGTGGCGCCGTCAGCAAGATCCGAACTGCCCACGATCTTTTGGCCGTTGACGTAGCTGCCGTTCGTGGAGCCGAGATCGATCGCCTGGGCCGTACCAGGCCCAGTCCGGATTTCCAGGTGGCGGCGCGAAACGCCGGTGTCGTCAATAAGGATGTCTGCTTCGGAGGACCGTCCGAGGACGATTGAGGGCGCGTTCAGCGAATAGCGCTGGCCGTCGATGTCCAGTACAGGCTGAAGCTGTGCAGGCTGGCGTGTCGGAGCCGCGGGTACGTTGCCGTGAATGCCCGGCTGAGCCGGGACGGAAGGGGCGGAGGCTTTCTCGGTCCGCGAGGTGATGTCGAAATTCCCTGCGCGGTGCTCCTCATCGCGGCGGAAACTGATCCGGACCGGGCCCTGGAGGGTGTACCCCTGGCTGCGGACATGGTTGATGACGACGTCGCACAGCTCCTCCGCGAGCGGTGTGCCCCATTCCTGGGCGCGCTGGAAGTCATCGCTGCTGAGGAGTACGTCAAAAACGTTAGGGGCCAGGGTGCGTCCCGCGGCAATCGTGATGGCCTTGTTGTCCACCTCGGTGCGGAGGCGGCTCGCGATCTCGACAGGCTCAACCTGGGCGCGGGAACCGGTGGAGAAGACTCCGCGGACGGCCTTTTCGATGCCGCGCTCGACTTTGTCCAGCAATCCCATGGTCCTTCTCCTTTCCTGGTGGCTGCGGGGCAGCGTTCGTTCCGGAACTCGGTTTCCAACTTTTGCGAGCCCGCGCTCAGCGGACACTCCTACATCAGATACTACTGGGCGTGTCTGGGAATGGCCTCAACGGACGCCGCCGGGGCGACGTCAAAAAGAGTGCCCGCCGCGCCCTGACGTGCGCGGACACCGCCGCCGGGACGGCCGCGGCGGGTCCCCGCGTGACGCCCGGCGGCGGGGCAAACGTGGCCGGCAAACGACCCCAATCAGGGGGCTCTGGGGCTCGATTGGTGTTTTCCGGCAATTGTCCGTTATGCTTGATCTCGCTGCTTTTACGAGGTTGGCGGTCCGGGAAACCGGCCCTATCCGAGTGGAAGAAGTTGCGCGCGAGTGGCGGAACGGCAGACGCGCTGGCTTCAGGTGCCAGTGTCCGAAAGGGCGTGGGGGTTCAAATCCCCCCTCGCGCACGCAATCGAAAGAACCCCGGTCTTGGACCGGGGTTCTTTTGTTTAACCCACGCGGGAGAACCGGCGTCGGGGTTTTCCGGTTTCCCCACATTCGAAGGCTTCCTCCGGCGTGTTGCGCCGACCCGCCGGTGTGGGGCGGCGCCGGTCCGTCAAAAGTGGGGAAACTCCGCAGCAGCGGACCACCCGGCAAGACCACGCGGCAAGACCGCTAGGCTGCCCGCAGCGCCCCGAGCCCGGCGAGGAGTGCCTCGAGTCCCAGCTTGAAGGCGACGTCGGCCGGTTTCTCATGGCCTTCCTCGGCCAGGCGCTGGACGGCGGCCGTGAAGTGCGGTGTCGACGCGGCCATGGTGCCGGAATCGAAGATGTCCGCGGGTGCCGTGACGTCGTAGGCGGAGCCAAAGATGAACGATTCGATCGCGACAATGGCCGGGACAATGCGCTCCTGCGGAAAGCCTGCGCGGCTGAAACCGGCACTGACGGCCTCATACATGGCCAGCGTCTTGGGCGCGTCGGTCACGGGCAGTACGGCAATGACGGGAATCAGCGGGGTGTGCTTGGAAAATACATCGCGGTAGCTCCAGGCCCAATCCCTCACGGCCTGTTCCCAGTCCCCGGCCTCGAAGGCGGTGACGTCCACGAACGAGGTCAAGTGGTCCTGGACGAGCACCAGCACGTCCCGTTTGGACGAGACATGGTTGTACAGCGCCGAGGGAGCCACGTTGAGGGTCCTCGCCAGGGCAGCCATGGTGAACCCGTCGTAGCCGCTCTTGCCAATCAGCTGCAGGGCCGCCGAAGTGATGCCGTTCTGGTCCAGCACGGCCGCGGCGGGCCGTCCCGCGCGGCGGCGGGGCCCGGCGGCGGGTCCGTGCGGATCGGCGGGGGCGCTGGTTGCTGCCGTCATTCCGGGCCTTTCGTTTCTGCTTGTCTACTCTGCTTGGTTGGCGGGTTCGGGGTGAGCCCGTTCTGCCCCTACTTTACGGGCGAAATTCATTAGGGGAGGGTCTTCCCCGAAGCGCGCGAAAGGTCTATCATTCTAAATGAACGCCATTCATTTAGTGGTCCGCATCACTCTAGCGGCCACAGGGAGGAACATCATGCTGGAACTTGACCGCGACGTCGTCATCGTAGGAGCCGGTCCGTCAGGCTTGACCGCCGCCCGCGAGCTGAAAAAGGCCGGACTCAGTGTGGCGGTGCTCGAGGCGCGGGACCGCGTGGGCGGCCGGACCTGGACCGACACGGTTGACGGGGCCATGCTCGAGATCGGCGGCCAGTGGGTCTCGCCGGACCAGACCGGGCTCCTGGGGCTCCTGGATGAGCTAGGACTGCAGACCTATTCCCGCTACCGTGACGGCGAATCCGTCTACATTGGTGCGGACGGCAAGCGCACCCTGTACACCGGTGACAGCTTCCCGGTCAGCGAAACCACCGCCGTCGAAATGGACAAGCTCACGGCACTGCTGGACTCCCTGGCCGCGGAGATGGCTCCCGAGGAGCCGTGGGCCCACCCCAAGGCCCGCGAGCTGGACACCATCTCCTTTCACCACTGGCTGCGGCAGAACTCAACAGATGAGGAAGCCTGCAACAACATCGGACTGTTCATCGCCGGCGGCATGCTGACCAAGCCGGCCCACGCCTTCTCCGCCCTGCAGGCCGTCCTCATGGCTGCCTCGGCGGGGTCCTTCACCAACCTCACGGATGAGGACTTCATCCTGGACAAGCGGGTTGTCGGCGGGATGCAGCAGGTTTCGCTGCTGCAGGCCGCGGAACTGGGCGACGACGTCGTCCTCGGCAGCCCGGTCCGCACCATCAACTGGGCCGATGACGCGAGCGGCGGCTACCGTGTCACTGCTGTCTCCGACCGGGCCACGGTGAACGCACGTTTCGTCATCATGGCCGTGCCGCCGAACCTCTACACCCGGGTGTCCTTCAACCCGCCGTTGCCCCGCCGCCAGCACCAGATGCACCAGCACCAGTCACTTGGCCTGGTCATCAAGGTCCACGCCGTCTACAGCAGCCCGTTCTGGCGCGAAGACGGCCTGTCCGGAACCGCCTTCGGCGCCGGCGCCATTGTGCAGGAGGTCTACGACAACACCAACCACGAGGACCCGCGCGGCACGCTGGTGGGCTTTGTCTCGGATGAGAAGGCCGACGCCATGTTCGAGCTCAGCGCGGAGGACCGTCGCCGCGCCATCCTCGAGTCGATTGCGTCCTTCCTCGGCGAAAAGGCCCTGGAACCCGAGGTCTACTACGAGTCCGACTGGGGTTCGGAGGAATGGACCCGGGGGGCTTACGCCGCCAGCTACGACCTTGGCGGACTGCACCGCTACGGCAAGGACCAGCTGACGCCGGTGGGGCCGATCTACTGGTCCTGCTCGGATCTTGCGGCCGAGGGCTACCAGCATGTTGACGGCGCCGTCCGGATGGGGCAGCTCACGGCGGCCCGGATCGTCGCTGCAGCGGACCGTGCGTCCGTCGCCTCGTAGAAGATCCCAACAATTCAGTTGAATGCAGTCCAGTTCAGTTAGGAGAGCGGCCAGATGCGTTACGTAGTGGGGTATTCAGCCAATGCCAGGGGCCATGATGCGGTCAATCTGGCCGTCTCCCTGGCGCTCGGGCGGGGGGCGAGTCTGGACCTTGTGCTGGTGGTGCCCGAAGTGCAGCAGTCCGGGCATGCCCTCGCGCCGAAGGCGGGCTTCGAAAATCTGCTCACCGAGCAGGCCCAGGAGTGGCTCGACCAGGCCATGGCGCTGGTTCCATCCAGTGTCCCCGCGCAGGCCCACATCCGCAGCCATGATTCCGACGCGCACGCACTGATCGAGGCGGCCGAGGAACTGGGCGCGGACATGCTCATCATCGGGGCCACCAGCACCGGGCTCTTCAAACGGTTCACGATCGGGTCGGTGGCCAGTGCACTGCTCCACGCCTCGACCGTTCCGGTGGCCCTGGCACCGCACGGCTACCACCGCCAGGAGGCCTTGACCCGGATCAGCTGCGGGCTCGGAACCCGGGCCGGCGCGGAGAAGCTGCTCGAATTCGCCCTGGGCATGGCGGCGAACCGGGACGTGCCGCTGCGCGTGGTGTCGCTTCTGGCCCTCGACGGCGATGCGGCCGATTCAGCCGACGCAGCCCGGGAGTATGCGGCCAAGTGCCTTGCCGACGCACTGGCTGCCGGCGGGCCGGCAGACCCGGGCGAGGCGAAGGCAGAGGTCCCGGGGGAGGCCAAGACGGAAGCCCAGGTAGAGGCGAAGACGGAAATCGTCGTCGCCCACGGGCGCAGCATCGAGGAAGCCGTGGACCGCCTGGACTGGGAAGACGGCGAGGTCCTGTTGATCGGATCCAGCCGGCTTGCCAAGGGCCGCTCCATCTTCCTCGGCAGCACAGCGGGCCGCATTCTGCGCGCCCTGCCGGTGCCGATGATCGTGGTCCCCAGCGACTATGAACTCAAGCACGTCAATCATTCAGCGTCGAGTGACACCCCCCGAGAGGCACAACAATGAGCGCAGACCATGCGATGTCCAAGCCGTCGCAGACAGGACAGCAGACAGGACAGCACACCGGATCGCAGACCGAACAGCAGCACGGACTGAGTGAAAAGGGCTTGAAAGCCGGATCGGTGGGGCTCATTGGCGCCGTCGTCATCGGCATTTCCTGTATCGCCCCGGCATACACGCTCACGGCCGCCCTGGGTCCCACCGTGGCCGAGGTCGGCGTGCAACTGCCGGCGATCTTCCTGGTGGGCTTTGTCCCCATGCTGCTGGTGGCCTTCGGCTACCGGGAGCTGAACAACGCCATGCCCGACGCCGGGACCTCCTTCACCTGGGCCTCGCGGGCGTTCGGACCCTGGATTGGCTGGATGGGCGGCTGGGGACTCATCGCCGCCACCATCATCGTGCTCTCGAACCTGGCCGCCGTCGCGGTGGACTTCTTCTACCTCATGCTGGCGCAGATCTTCGGCAATCCCGAACTCGCCGACCTCACCACCAACCTGCCGCTGAATATCGCGACCACGCTGGTGTTTATCGCCCTCGCGTGCTGGATCTCCTACCGCGGCATGGAAACCACCAAGACCGTCCAGTACGTTCTCGTGGGATTTCAGTTGCTGGTCCTCGCCTGGTTCTCGATCTCAGCGTTCAGCCACGTCGCCAACGGAACCGCCTTTGACGCCACGGCCATCTCCCCGGACTGGTTTAACCCGTTCGCCGTGGGATCCTTCTCCGCCTTCGCCGCCGGCGTTTCGCTGTCCATCTTCATCTACTGGGGCTGGGACGTGACGCTGACCATGAACGAGGAGACCAAGAACCCGGAGAAAACGCCGGGACGTGCCGCCACCATCACCGTGCTGGTCATCGTGATCATCTACATGACGGTTGCCCTGGCCACGCTGAGCTACGCCGGCGTCGGCGACACAGGGCTGGGCGCCGGAAACCCGGAGAACCAGGGCAGTATCTTCGCCGTCCTGGCGGGACCGGTGATGGGCCCGTTCGCCATCCTGATGTCCCTGGCCATCCTGAGCAGCTCCGCCGCGTCCCTGCAGTCAACATTTGTCTCGCCGGCGCGGACCCTGCTGTCCATGGGCCATTACCGGGCGCTGCCGCAGAAGTTCGGCAGGATCAGCCCCACGTACAAGTCGCCGAGCTATGCCACGATCGCCTCGGCCGTCGCGGCCGCCGCGTTCTATGTCATCACGCGGACCACGTCGGAAAACGCGCTGTGGGACACCATCACGGCCCTGGGCATGATGATCTGCTTCTATTACGGCATCACGGCGTTGGCCTGTGTCTGGTTCTTCCGCGCCGAGGCGTTCAGCGGAGCGAGGGCCTTCTTCTTCAAGTTCCTCGCGCCACTCCTGGGCGGCGTCATCCTGCTGGTCATGTTCGTCAAGACCGCCTACGACTCCATGGATCCCGCGTACGGATCGGGGTCGTCGATCGGCGGTGTGGGGCTGGTCTTCATCCTGGGCATGGGCGTCATCCTGCTGGGCGTGGTGCTCATGCTGGTCATGGCCAAGCTCCGCCCCGAGTTCTTCAGGGGCCAGGTCCTGACCCGCGGGCACTGAGCCCACTGCCGGTTCAGGGAAGATCCCGGGAAGGTCCCCGGCCGGCAGCCATTGGAAAGTAAGCACACTTACCAATAGGCTGTCCGGAGGGGGACCTTCCTCCGTCGGAACCAGAACGAGGTGAGAGCATGTCGGATGCCGAAAGCATCAGCAAGGTCACGGACATCATCAACGATTCGCACATCGGAATGTTCACCACCATCAACGAGGCAGGCGCGCTCGTCAGCCGGCCGCTGGCCGTCCAGGAGGTCAAGGACGACGGCGACATGTGGTTTTTCACGTCGGCGACCACCTCTCAGGTGGCCCACATCCGCGCCAACCCGGCGGTGAACGTCTCCTTCGGCAAGCGCACCGAGTGGGTTTCGGTGGCCGGGACCGCTGAAGTGGTCACTGACCGGCAACTGATCCACGACATGTGGAATCAGGTGGTGGAGGCCTGGTTCCCGGACGGCCCGGACACCCCTGAGGTGGTCCTGCTCCACGTCGACTCGGACTCCGCCGAGTACTGGACCAGCCCGGGCGGCACGGCGGCGACCGTGTTGCAGTGGATCAAGTCCAAGGTGACCAGCAGCCGGATGAGCGTCGGCGACAGCGGCACGGTCGAGCTGTAGCGCGCTGAACCGCGCCACCGTCCGGTCTCACCGGTGGATATAGCCGCTTGATATCGCCGCTCCGTATGATCGCTCAGTATCACCGCTCTGGGCCGATGACGGCCGGTCGGGACCGGACTGCTCCTAGTCGATGATTTTCAGGCCGGTGCCCCAGTTAAAGGTTGGATACGCAGGGCTAACCTGCAGCGCCATGACCAGCAGCATGAAGCCCTCGAGTTCGCGGGCGTGGCGCAGTCCGCCCACCTGGAGCGGACGCAGCCCGGCGGCTTCGGCGAAGACCGCAACCTCGTTGCGGGCCTCTTCGGAGTCCGAGGCGATGAAGACATCCATCGGCTGGCCACCGGCTTCCCCGGACCCGAGCGGGCCGGCGAAGGTGGTGTTGAAGGCTTTCACCACCCGTGCGCCCGGGAGCAGTGCGGCGATTTCCTCCGCCGCCGACGTCCCCGGGTCGACCACCAGCGAGTCGAAGGTTTCGGTGTCAATCGGATTGCTGATGTCCACCACCGTCTTGCCGCTGAGCGTGTCGCCGAAATGCGTGGCAACTTCCTTGGCCGGGCCGAAGTACAGCGCGAGGACGACGATGTCGCCCTCGGGAACCTCGCTCAGGCCGCCGGAGCTGGTGGTGCCGCCAAGTTCAGCAGCGAGCTTGGCGGCATTCTCCGGCGTCCGGTCCAGGATCTGGACGGAGCGCCCGGCGGCGACAGCCCGGGTCCCGATCGCCCGTGCCATGTTGCCGCTGCCGATGATCGTGATGTCAGTCATGATGGAACCTTTCCAAGGTGGCCGCGAACTGCCGGATCGGCAATTCCGGGGAATCAGCCGTGCGCGTGGTCCGCGCCAGGCGGCCCGGCGGCGTTGACGCCGGCCGCGCGTTCGGCGGCAGCCAGGGCATGTTCCAGCCGTTCCACGGCCGGGGCGTAGGCGGCATCGGTGCAGGCGCGGTCCGTACGGCCGCCGAGGCCCTCGGCGGCCTTGATCGCCCGGATCAGTGCCGCGGTTTCCGGTTGCCGGGCATCGCTCATCGCGGGATAGTCAATCGAGAATCCCGGATCCAGTTCGTACCGCTGCCACCGGGCGAGGGCGCTCCGGTGCCGTGCGGCAGCCGCCTCGTTCAAGAGCCGGGTTTCCCGGCCGGCCCGGCGGGCTTCCTGCCGGCGGAGCAGCCGGGGTGCCGCAGCCACGGCCGCCAGGGCAGCTCCCGCGGCCAGCATCCCGAGGGCCAGGCCGGCCCAAGGCCATGTGGAGGAGGCCAGGACGATGGCGGGGACAATGACGGCGAGTCCGGCGAATGCGTCCCAAAACGCGCCGTCCGCGCCTTCGGAAGGCCCGTCGTCGGCCGCCAGGTGCTTGCGGGCGAAATAGACCGAGGCGAACGCTGCCCCGGCAACCAAAATGGCGAGGGCCAGGAACTGCCAGGCCGCGAGGGCGCCGGATAGTGAAAGCGTCATTGCACACCTCCCCGGAACGGTCCCGGGCGGGCGCTGTTCCGCTAGTTCCATTGGAATCCCTGGCGGCGGGGCCGTCAATGCCTGCCGGGCCGGGGCAATGTCCGGTGCCAGCGCGGACGCAAACCCAGGCGCCAAGGCCCGGTGCGGGGCCGCGTCGCGGTTCCTACACCGAGCCTCCCGGCGTAGCCTAGGGGCCATGCGACTGAAAATGTGCAGTATCCACGTCAAGGATCCAGCCTCGGCCCATGAGTTCTACACCGGCACGCTGGGCTTCGAAACGCTGATGGCCATGCCGGAGCACAACCTCTTCATCATCAAGGATCCGGATGGTGACGGAGGCGCCGGACTGCTGCTGGAACCCAGTGACAACCCGATCGGAGCGGCCTACATGAACGGTCTGCACGACGCCGGGATTCCCGCGATCGTCTTTGGCGTGCCGGACGTGCGCGCCGAATACGACCGGCTGGCGGCCAAGGGCGTGATGTTCCAGGGGGAACCGTCCGAGGGGCCCGGCGGGACCAGTGTGGTGTTGGATGACGGCTGCGGGAACTTCGTGCAGCTGCACCAGGACTAGAGGCCGGACCATCGCGCCCTGACTCTGCCTAACGGCTCGTCTTGTCCTTGTCCGGGTGCTCGTCGCCGATATGGCCCGGTGCGTTGGCGGCCAGGACCCGCGCCACGAAGGAGGCATACTCCTCCATATAGTGGCGCAGCAACCCGGCCGTAGCCTCGTCCTTGACCTCGCCGTCCTCGCCGTAGGCCTCCGGGACGAAGCGGATGTACGCCTCCGGAGCATTCAGCTGCGGCGCGTCGAGGAAGCTCAGCACGCTGCGGAACGAGGACTGCATCACGGCCGTCCCAATGCCGCCGGGGGAGGCGCCGATGATCCCGGTGGGCTTGCGGGCGAAGGAGTTGGTGCCCCACGGCCGGGATCCCCAGTCGATGGCGTTTTTGAGCGCTCCGGGGATGGACCGGTTGTATTCGGGCGAGACGAACAGGATGCCGTCGGAAGCCGAGATGGCATCTTTGAGGGCCTGCCCAACGGGTGGGAAGGCGGCATCAAAATCCGGGCTGTACAACGGCAGATCCCTGATGGGGATCTCCGTGAACTCCAGTTCCGCAGGCGCAAGCCGGATCAGCGCCCTGGACAAAGTGCGGTTGATGGAATTGCTCGAGAGGCTCCCGACAAAATATCCGATCTTGAAGGCCATGGCCTTGTTCCTTCCCGATACGCCGCCGGTGGCAGGTGAATTGGGATACGGAGGGGATCGGACCGGCGGCCCCGACCCATTCCGCGAGCGTAGTCCTGTGTCCGCGGGATGAAAAGTGGGGCCGGGAGAAAGCGCGTGCCGCTATTCGGCCTTGGCGCGGGCTTTCTTGGCATCCTTCTTGGCGGCCTCGTCCTTGACCCGCTGGGCCTCGGCGCGCACGGCGGCGTGGGTGGCGCGCTCGGCCACCAGCCAGGCCGGGGGAGCCTGGAGCAGTGCGGTGATTTCCGCCGTCGTCAGCGCTTCCTCAACACCACCGCGGGCCAGGCCGGCGATGGAGACGTTGAGCTTCTGCGCCACCACGGGGCGCGGGTGCGGGCCGTTGCGGCGCAGTTCCGCGAGCCACTCCGGCGGGTTGGCCTGGAGATCGGCAAAATCAGCGCGGGTGATGGTTGAATCCTGGAACTCCTGGGGTGTCGCCGGCAGGTAGATGCCAAGCTTCTTGGCAACGGTGGCCGGTTTCATGGACTGGGAGTTTGCAGAGGTCATAGTCCAAGGGTATCTGCCGGGATGCCCGCAGGGCACCAACCCAGTACCAACCCAGCACCGGAACAGCGCCGGATCAGCACGGTGCCGCCGTCGAGGCGGACCCCCGCGCCACCCCGGGCGGTACTGTGAACATGTGTCCGCAGCAGAAGAACCATCCCAGACCCCCGACGAAACCGCCGTCGTCCCAGCCGTCGCAGTCGGGCGGGAGCTGCGCTTCGCGTACGTGGCCGGTGTGACACCGGGCAAATGGATCCGCCGCTGGGAGGAACGGATGCCCGATGTTCCGCTGCACTCCTTTATGTCCGACGACGGCGCGCAGCTGTCCGTGCTCCGCAACGGTACCGCGGACCTGAGTTTCGTCCGGCTCCCGGTGGAACGCGAGGGCCTCAGCGTGATCCCGCTCTACGAGGAGCAGCCGGTGGTGGTGGCACCGAAGGGGCACGAGGTCTCCTTGTTTGAAGAAGTGGACCTGGCGGACCTGTCTGCCGAGACGTTTCTCGATGTGCAGGAGCTCGGCGGACCCGCGATGGCCCTGCAAGTGGTGGCCTCCGGTGCCGGGCTGGTGATCCTGCCGATGTCCGTGGCCCGGCACTTCAACGTCAAGGACACCGTGGCGCGGAAGCTCACGGGCGCGCCCGGCACGGAGATCGCCCTGGCCTGGCCGAGCGACGCCACGGACGAGGTCATCGAGGAATTCATCGGTATTGTCCGCGGACGCACCGCGGCGAGCTCGCGCCAGCCCTCGGCGCAGCAGGAGAAACCCAAACGCGAGCCCAAGCCGGACCGGCGCGGCACCGGAGCCGCCAAGAAGCCCAAGGTGGCGCAGCGTTACGCGCCCAACCCGGACAAGGGCCGCGGCAAGGGATCCCGGAAAAAGGGGAAACGCTAGGCCTGTGGAGTTGGACGCTCCTGGCGGCGTTCTGTGATCGCTGGGTGTCTCCTTCCGGGAGGACGCGCCGAGCGGCTGGTTGGTGAGTGGTGGTGGAATACTTCCCCGACCGCGCGGAGGAATAGCCCTCAGCGCCTCGTCTCGTACCTGGTCAGGACCACGCCGCCGGGAAACGTCCGCGTCTCCATCAGGTTCAGGTTCACCCAGCTGTCCAGCGAGGTGAAGAACGGAGTGCCGCCGCCCACCAGAACCGGATGGGTGACTAGCGCGTATTCGTCGATCAGCCCGGCCCGCATGGCCGCCCCGGCGAGCGTTGCGCCGCCGACGCTCATCGGGCCGCCGTCGCCGGCCTTGAGCCGGGTGATCTCGGCGATCGCGTCGCCGGTGACCAGGCGGGTGTTCCAGTCGACGTTGTCGATCGTCGAGGAGAACACCACCTTTGGCGTGTCCCGCCAGTTCCGCGCGAACTCGATCTCCGCCGGGGTGGCGTTGGGCTGCTGGTCGCCGGTCGGCCAGTAGGAGCTCATTGTCTCCCAGAGCTTGCGGCCGTACAGTGACAGGCTGCTAGCCCGCTCCTGGTCGAGCCACCACTGGAACAGTTCGTCGCTCGGCGCGCTCCAGCCGATGTCGTCGCCGGCTGCGGCGATGTAGCCGTCCAGGGTCAGATTCATGCCGTAGATCAGTTTTCGCACGGCGCCAGCCTTCCGTTTTGTCGTGGTCGAGGGGCGTCATTGAACTCTGTCGTCCCGCATATGATCGGCAGCATCCTGTCCCTCATGGAGCCACCGTAACTGCCCATGATCTGGTTGCCATAGCCTTCGGTCCGCGATTCAACTGAGCTGCCCGGTGAAGGATCCCCTATCGGACGGCCGCACCCTCGGCACGGCCGGAAAGTTTTTTGCGCATCGGTAGGCTAAACCCATGGCATTAGGGGATGCGGTGCAGCCGCCGACAGTTCGGTCACACGGAGTGGTCCTCGATGCTTACGCGTTCATCAAGGGTTGGCTCATCGCCACCTCGCTCTGGGTCGGCGTGCTACTTCTCCTGGTGGCGGCAGGCTATGGTGTGCCCGCCTGGCGGGACGGCACCGACGCCGGCCACGTATGGGGCTTTTTGGGCATGGTGATTCTGTATGGCTTCGGAGTTTCCCTGGTGTTTGCGGCGCCACTGGCCTGGGTGTTGGCCTATCTTTTGCGCCCGGTCCGGAATCAATGGATCCACATCGGAGCCTTTTTCGCGGTGCCCACCCTCGTGTTCTGGCTGCTGGGAAGCGTCCTGGGCCTCGGCTGGCAGCCCTGGCTACTGATTCCCTGGGCCACCGTTGGCGCAGCGGCAGCCATCGCGCGTTGGGCAATCCGCAATGACGTCCTTGCCTCGAATTCTGCAGCTGACCCGACCTGACCGCCCGCTGCACGATCGGCTTGCGGCCACTTTCTGTCTCCTCCTTTGCCGGGGCAGGCACCCCATGTGAGGCGGCCCTAAACCGGTGTCAGGTCGATGTGAATCAGAGCTGTCCCCTGACCTTCCGTACCAGCTCCGCGATGAGTCAAGGCACAGTATCCGACGGCTCAGGCCCCATCCTTAGACGCGGGGGCTGACAGGTGCCGCCGCACTGGTCCTTATAGCCAGACGGAGCAGTCGTTCGAGAGCTGCCGAGGATCTCGCAACTTCAATTACACCGGCGGAGGATCTCGAAGGAATTCGAGTCCTCTCGGATCAACAGCAGGGCTGAGAGTTCTGCGAACGACGGGCTGCCGCGGTGGGGGATGTCTCACGGCACGCGAATTGAGTCCTCAGTCCTGATTCTCGGGAAACGGAGGAGGGCCAACGATTTCGATGCCACCGTTTATCCGCCCTGATTCGCGAATGCGCTCAAAGTCCACAACGCCCGGCTTATTGCTCGAGCCGAGGGGTTCGCTGGCGCCGTCGTAGAACGCCTGCGCGCTGCCGGGGGTGTGGAGGCACAAAACACGGGTCCCGTCCTGAAGGACTTTGAACGCGTGGGGGACGCCGCGTGGTGCGATGGTTACCCCGCCCGTAGTGACCCGGTGCTCCTCTCCGTCAATGTTCATCAAGATCTCTCCGGCCAGGATGTACATGGTTTCATCCGAGTCCGGATGGGTGTGCATCGGTGTTACCTTGTCGAGAGCCATCTCGTCCTCAAACATGAGGAACGCTCCGCCGGTTTCGTCTTCCGTCGCCTTCCATGTGTGTATCCCTCCACCGAAGAACCAGCGCCTGGCCCCTTCCCCGGGTTGCAGGACGAGTGCTGATGCGGTCTTATTCGTCTCCATGGTGCTCGCCTCGATGAGTGGTAGGAAGACTTATGGGACACCTGTCCCATAACAAGACTCATGTACCATGAAGATCATGTCAAGGGCTTACGCGGACGTTGGTCGGATCGGGCAGAAGCGCCGCACGCTGGACGCTTTGGTCGGGGCGGCGCGCTCTTTGGTCGCGTCCGGCGTTTCGCCGACGGTGGATGATGCGGCGCAGGCTGCGGGCATAGCGCGGAGTACTGCCTACAGGTATTTCCCCGGCCAGCGGGAGCTACTGGCGGCCGCCCACCCGGAAACGGCACGCATGTCGCTGCTGCCGGAGTCTCCGCCTCCGGGTGCGGCAGAGCGGCTGGACGCTGTGGTGGCCGAGTTCACCAGGATCATTGTTGATACCGAAGCCCAGCAGCGCACCATGCTGCGGCTTTCGCTGGAGCAGGCAGGCGGTGAAGTACGTGGCCTTCCCCTCCGGCAGGGACGGGCGATTGCTTGGATCGCTGAGGCGCTTGCGCCACTGCAGGGACAAATGACGGATCAGGACATTCATCAACTGGCCCTTGCCATCCGAAGTGCCATAGGGATCGAGTCCCTGGCATGGCTGACAGATGTTGGAGGTCTCAGTCGGGAAGAGGCCATCGACTCCATGCGATGGACGGCCCGGGCCCTTTTGACCCACGCTCTGACGGCCGGACTTCCAACCCGCGAATAGGTTCCCGCCTTGCCAAGTCCGTTTCAGCCGTCATTGTCCGAGTTATCCGTTCGCCCGGTGGTGGCCTCGAAACCTATGCCATGCAAGACGGCACCTGCCGCCGGAAACTGCGACCTCGAGCGATCACAGTTCGCCGCCACATAGCGCGGGACTCCACACGCTGGGCCGCAACCCGCTCCCAGCGTGGTCTGCTACTTGGCGCAGGCGTCCTGAAGGGCCTTGACGGATTCGGCCGGAACCTGGTCGCCGGAGTCGGCGATCTGGCGCAGCGGGGTGGTGATCTCAGCGGGTGCACCCGCGGCTTCCGCGCTGCTGACAAGACCGCCCAGCAGTTCCTTGTCGCTGGCGCTGACCAGGCCGTTCTTCACGATGGCGCAGGCCTGCTTCTTCACTTCATTGCCGGCCGCCGTCGCAGCCTGTGACGCCCCGTCGTTGACGGCCTTTTCGGTAGCGTCCTGCACCTGCCCACAGCCGGTAAGCCCGATCAAGAGGGCGGCAGCGGCAAGGGGGGCGAGACGTCGTTTCATCCACCCACCCTAACAAGCGCGGATTGTGCCGGCCTGAGGAAAAAGGGCAAACGCCGGGCCGTAGCCCTGTGGGCACCGGCGCGCATAGGCTCGGTGAGTGGACATCGTCGAGTTCCTGACCGCACGCATTAGAGAAGACGAAGCCGCCGCCCTGAAGCTGCTCGGCGACCCCACGCTTGCTGTCTCCGGCGAGTGGTATGAACGCCGCCTGCTCCGTGAGTGCGAGGCCAAGCGCCAGCTCATCGGCATCATTGAATCCGCACGCCAGTCCGTGCTGGCTACGTTGGTCAGTCAGGAACCCGCCGACGCCGGATGGGTGCCGGACGTCATCGAATGGACCACGCTCTCCCTGCACACCCTTGCGCTGCCGTATGCGGACCACCCCGAATTCCAGGCGCACTGGCGGATCGCCGGATAGGCCCGTCAGCGGTCAGCTCCTGAGAGGCTGACGGGTCCCGGAAACCTGCAGGAAATCTCCGCGGCCTACTCTGGTCACACCGCGGCTTCTGCGGTCCGCCAGCCGGTTCGGTTCTTGAAGGGATACCGTCATGCACCTCTTGCCCCGTGAGCAGGAAAAGCTCATGATCGTGGTCGCGGCGGATCTCGCCCGCCGCCGCCAGGGACGCGGACTGAAGCTGAACTTCCCCGAGGCCGTCGCGGTGATCAGCTACGAACTGATCGAGGGCGCCCGGGACGGCCGGACCGTTCCGGAGCTCATGAGCTACGGAACCACCATCCTTGGCCGCGACGACGTGATGGAGGGCGTGCCGGAAATGATCCACGACGTCCAGATCGAAGCAACCTTCCCGGACGGCACCAAGCTCGTCACCGTTCACGACCCGATCCGTTAGGAGCTTCGATGATTCCGGGAGAATACGTTCTCAGTTCCGCGCCGCTGGTCATCAACGCCGGCCGTGAGGCGGTGGATGTCGCGGTGACCAACACCGGAGACCGGCCCGTCCAGGTGGGCTCGCATTATCACTTTGCCGAAGCCAACTCCGCGCTGCAGTTTGACCGGGCGGCCGCCTACGGCCGCCGGCTGGACATCCCGGCCGGCACGGCCGCGCGGTTCGAACCCGGGGACAGCAGGACCGTCCGGCTGATCGAGCTCGCGGGCAGCCGGGAAGTGTACGGCCTCAGCAACGCCGTCAACGGCACACTCCGCAAGACCGGACTCCCTGTTTCCGGACTCCACCCTTCCGAACTCCACGTTTCCGAAGGGGAAGGTGACGCACAGTGAGTTTCGAGCTATCCCGCAGGCAGTATGCGGACCTCTACGGCCCGACGACGGGCGACGCCATCCGCCTGGCCGACACGGATCTGTTTCTTGAGATCGAGAAGGACCTCACCGTTTACGGCGAGGAAGTGGTGTTCGGCGGCGGCAAGGTGATCCGCGACGGCATGGGCCAGAACGGCCAGCTGACCCGTGATGAGAACATTCCGGACACCGTGATCACCAACGTCGTGGTGCTGGACTACACCGGCATCTACAAGGCCGACGTCGCGCTCCGGGACGGCCACATCTTCCGGATCGGCAAGGCCGGCAACCCGCAGATCACCGACGGCGTGGACATCGTGATCGGCACAAGCACCGAGATCATTGCGGGCGAGCGGAAAATCCTGACCGCCGGCGGGGTGGACTCGCACATCCACTTCATCTCCCCGGACCAGGTCCCCGCCGCCCTGTGCAGCGGCGTGACCACGATGGTCGGCGGCGGCACCGGTCCCGCCGAAGGCACCAAGGCCACCACGGTCACCCCCGGAAAATGGCACATCCAGCGGATGCTGCAGGCCGCCGAAGGGCTGCCCATCAACATCGGCCTGTTCGGCAAGGGCCACGCGTCCGCCGTCGAACCCCTGGCCGAGCAGATCCGCGCCGGCGCGATCGGGCTGAAAGTCCATGAGGACTGGGGCTCCACCACGTCCTCGATCGACACGTCGCTGCAGGTCGCGGACCAGTACGACGTCCAGGTGGCCATCCACACCGACACCCTGAACGAGTGCGGCTTCGTGGAAGACACCATCCGGGCCATCGACGGCCGCGTGATCCACACCTTCCACACCGAAGGCGCCGGCGGCGGCCACGCCCCGGACATCATCAAGATCGCCGGGCTGCCCAACGTCCTGCCGGCGTCCACCAACCCGACCCTGCCGTACACTCGCAACACCATCGAAGAGCACCTGGACATGCTCATGGTCTGCCACCATCTGAACCCGGACATCCCGGAGGATGTGGCATTCGCGGACTCCCGCATCCGCGCCGAGACCATCGCCGCCGAGGACGTCCTGCAGGACCTGGGCATCTTCGCGATCACGTCCTCGGACTCCCAGGCCATGGGCCGGGTGGGCGAGGTGATCATCCGCACCTGGCAGGTGGCGGACAAGATGAAGAAACAGCGCGGCGTCCTCAAAGACCCCCAGAGGGACGACACAGGGGATAGCGCAGCCGGCAACCACGGCGCCCCTTCCGGCCTCGGCGCGGAGAGCGACAACTTCCGGATCAAGCGCTACGTGGCGAAATACACCATCAACCCCGCCATCGCGCAGGGCATGGCCGACTCCATCGGCTCCGTGGAGGTCGGCAAATTCGCAGACCTGGTGCTCTGGGATCCCGCGTTCTTCGGGGTGAAGCCGGACCTTGTGCTCAAGGGCGGCCAGATCGCCTACGCCCTCATGGGTGACGCCAACGCCTCCATTCCCACCCCGCAGCCGCGCACCATGCGGCCGATGTTCGCCGCCTATGGCAAGGCGCTGCAGCAGTCCTCCATCACCTTCCTCTCCCAGGCCGCCATCGACGCCGGGGTCCCGGCGGAGCTCGGACTGGAGAAGGTCATCCGGCCAGTGTCCGGAATCAGGAACCTCACCAAGGCGGACCTCAAGCACAACGGCGCCACCCCTGATATCGAGGTGGACCCGGAAACGTATCAGGTGAGCGTCGACGGCGAGGACGTCACCTGCGAGCCCTCAGACGTGCTGCCCATGGCGCAGCGCTACTTCCTTTTCTAGGCTTCCAGAGGAGACCACCATGATCATCGAAAAGGTCCTCGGCAACACCCACGACCTCCCTCCCGGTCCGGACCCCTACTTTGGGCTCCACCGCGAGAAGGTGGTGCTGCCCAGCGCCCAGCTGGTCAAACGCATCCAGCGCGCTACCACCGACCACGGGAAGGAACTCGGCATCCGCCTCCCCGCCGGTTCCGGGGACCTGCGCGACGGCGACATCCTGCACGTGGCCGACACCAACATGATCGTAGTGTCGGTGCTGCCCACCGACGTCCTGGTGATCGCCCCGCGCTCCATCCACGAGATGGGGATGGTCGCCCACTCCCTGGGCAACCGGCACCTGCAGGCCCAGTTCTTCGACGCTTCCTCGGAGTACGGGGCGGAGGTGATGGTCTGCCAGTACGACCACACCGTGGAGGACTATCTCAAACACGTCGGAGCGCCCTACGACCGCCAGGAGCGCGTGATGCCCGTACCCTTCCGCCATGCCGAACACTCGCACTAGTTTTCTCTTCCGCGGCTGGGGCGCCGCCCCGGATTTGGGGCCGTGCCCGCTCCGCGGTGCCCGCCACGCCGCGGCCCCAAAATCCGGGTCGGCGGCTTGTGATCTCGCCTTTGGGGACCTCCCGTGATGCATTATCAATTGGCGTTGCAGCAGCTGACGGATTCCGCTTTGCCTACCGGGGCGTTTGCTCACTCGCTGGGGTTTGAGACGTATGTGGAGCGCGGGCTGGTGCACGATGAGGAGTCCTTTGGGGTGTGGCTGGCGGCGTTCATTTCACAGCAGCTGACGTACTCGGACGCCCTGGCAATCCGGTTCCTCTATGAGGACGTTCCGGTTGCCGAACTGGATGCGTTGTTGACCGCCCAGTTGTTGCCCCGGCAGTTGCGCGAGGCCAGTACCAAGATGGGCGGACGTCTGCTGGAGATCGGCGCCGAGATCTTTCCGTCCCCAGATCTGGCGGAGTACCGGAATCTGGTGGGTTCCGGCCGTGCCGCCGGGCATCAGCCGCTGGCGTTCGCCGTCGTCGCACGGTCCCTGAACGTACCGCTCCCCGAGGCCCTCGCCGCTTACCTGTTCGCCGCGGTGACGTCGTTGACACAGAACGCCGTCCGGGCGATCCCGCTGGGGCAGAACGCCGGCCAGCGGATCCTGCGGAGGGCCGCCGACGGCGTCGCCGCCGCTATCGAGCGGATCAGTCACCTCACGCCTGATGACTTTGGGGCCGTCAGCCCCGGGCTGGAAATTTCGCAAATGCGGCACGAACGCCAGCGCGCCCGCATGTTCATGAGTTAACCGAGCTACACACGAAATATGTCTGGAGAAGAATATGTCTGAGCCCGTCAAGATCGGCATCGGCGGCCCGGTGGGTGCCGGCAAGACCCAGCTCGTGGAGCGGCTCACCCGTCACATGAGCCGGGAGATCTCCATGGCGGCCATCACCAACGACATCTACACCATCGAGGACGCCAAGATTCTCGCCGCCAACGGGATCCTGCCGATCGACCGGATCATCGGCGTTGAAACCGGCGGCTGCCCGCACACCGCCATCCGCGAAGACACGTCCATGAATACCGCCGCCATCGAGGAGCTGAAGCAGCGGCACCCTGACCTGCAGGTGATCTTCGTGGAATCCGGCGGCGACAACCTCTCCGCAACGTTCAGCCCCGAACTGGTGGACTTTTCCATCTACATCATCGACGTGGCCCAGGGTGAGAAGATCCCGCGCAAGGCCGGCCAGGGCATGATCAAGTCCGATCTGTTCATCATCAACAAGACCGACCTCGCCCCCCACGTCGGCGCGGACCTGGCCGTCATGGAGCGGGACTCCAAGGAATTCCGGGGCGAGAAGCCGTTCTGCTTCACCAACCTCAAGACCGACGAGGGGCTGGACCGCGTCATCGACTGGGTGCGGCGGGACGTCCTGATGCTCGATCTGGCGCCGTGAGTGCTCCCGGGGTCAGTCCCGGCGAGCTAACCGCTGAGGCGGCGAGGCCGGATTTTGGGGCCGCGGCGTGGCGGGCACCGCGAAGCGGGCACGGCCC
>NZ_KI914969.1:91440-100404 GCF_000520575.1 Arthrobacter sp. I3 | reverse complement strand
CCCCCGCCACCCCCGGCCGGCGGCTGCGCCGGCCGGGGGGCGCGCCGCTCGGCCACGCTGTCATCGTCGGGCGTCCTGGGCGCCGGCGCGGGGCGGCTGCTGGGGCGGCCAAGGATTTCCTCCTCGATCCGCCGGGCTTCTGCGTCGATGGCGCGGGGGTCCAAACCGCCGCCCTGGGCGGATTCCTGGCTGCCGCTGTCCCGGGCGCCGCCGTGGTGGGCGGTCCCGGCCGCCGGCCCGGTGGGGGCAGCGCCTGTGCGGTCGCCGCCTGCGGCGGCGATCTTCTCGTACGCCGAGATGTTGTCGACGGCGGTGCCGTACTTGGGCAGCAGGGCGGAGGCGGCGACGGTGCTGGAGATCAGCTCGTCGGTGCTGGGACCCATCACGGACTCCGGGGCGCGGAGCCGGGTCAGCGCCACCGGGGTCGGCGCGCCCTTCTCATTCAGGACTGTGATGACGGCCTCGCCGATGCCGGCGGTAGTGAGGGTCTCCTCGAGGTCGTAGTCGCTGGTCGGGAAGGTGGAGACGGTGGCCCTGAGGGCCTTGGCGTCCTCCGGGGTATAGGCGCGGAGGGCGTGCTGCACGCGGTTTGCCAGCTGGCCGAGGACGTCGGCGGGGACGTCCTTGGGGGTCTGCGTCACGAAGAAAATTCCGACACCTTTGGACCTGATGAGCCGGACGGTGGTGGTGATGGCATCAAGGAAGGCTTTCGTGGCGCCGTTGAACAGCAAGTGGGCCTCATCGAGGAAGAAGACGAGCTTGGGCTTGTCGAGGTCCCCGGCCTCGGGCAGGTCCTCGAAGAGGTCGGCCAGCAGCCACATGAGGAACGTCGAGAAGAGCATGGGCTTGGTCTGCAGCGTCGGAAGCTCCAGGCAGCTCACCACACCGCGGCCGTCCGGCGCGGTACGCAGCAGTTCGGCGGTGTCGAACTCGGGTTCGCCGAAGAACTTCTCCATACCCTGCGCCTCGAGCGTGATCAGTTCGCGCAGGATCACGCCGGCGGTTGCCTTGGAGAGGCCGCCTAGTTCCTCAAGTTCGTCCTTGCCCTCGGCCGAGGTCAGGAATTGGATCACGGCCCGCAGGTCCTTGAGGTCGATCAGCTCCAGGTCTTTCTTGTCCGCGAAATGGAAGACGAGCTGCAGGCTGGATTCCTGGGTCTCGTTCAGGTCCATGATGCGGGAGAGCAGGATGGGGCCGAAGGAGGTGATGGTGGCGCGGACCGGTATGCCCTTGCCGTCGCCGCCGAGGGCCAGGAACTCCACCGGAAAAGTCTTGCCGGACCAGGCCTGGCCGATGCTCTCCGTGCGGGCCAGGAGTTTTTCGGAGCCCGTGGCTGCCGTGGCCAGGCCAGAGAGGTCGCCCTTGATGTCGGCCAGGAACACGGGCACACCGGCGGTGGAAAGCTGTTCGGCCATCATGTGCAGCGTGACGGTCTTGCCCGTGCCTGTCGCCCCGGCCACGAGGCCGTGCCGGTTCATCATCGCGAGCGGCAGCCGGACGGAGGCTTCCTTGTGGAGTTCGCCGTCGACGATCGCCGCGCCGAGCTCGATCGTCGGGCCGTCCAGGGTGTAGCCCTGGACGATCGTGGCGACTTTGTCTGCAGTGGATTTGATGGCCATGCGGTTAGCTTAGCCGGGTCCGGGGTTCCCGGACCCGGCTAAGAGTGGCTTATTCGGCGAGGGCCTTGAGGACCTCCTTGGCCACGTCCTCGCTGGACTGCGGGTTCTGCCCGGTGATGAGGTTTCCGTCCCGCACAACATGAGACGTCCAGGCCGCGCCGTTCTCCACTGCCGCGCCCTTCTCCTTCAGGACGTCCTCCACGAACCACGGTGTAGTGGGTCCCGTGCCGCCACCCAGCTCCTCCTCATTGGTGAAAACGGTGAGGCGGCGTCCGGCGAAGGTGAACGCGCCGTCGTCGTCCGTGGCGCTCAACAGTCCGGCCGGGCCGTGGCAGAAGGGGGCAATGATCTTGCCGGCCGTGTTGACGGCCGTCAGCAGACGGCCAAGATCGGCGTCCTGGTAGAGGTCGGCCATGGGCCCGTGGCCGCCCGGCATCACGACGGCGTCGTAGGCGGAGGCGTCGACGTCGGCCAGCACCAGCGGGTTGGACAGTTCGGCGTCGAGGGAATCGATGTAGCGGCGGAAGCTATCTGCACGGTCCTGCCCGCCGGCGGACTCGGCCGCGAGGCTCACCTCATCCACCGTCGGCTTCTTGCCGCCCGGAGTGGCGATGTGCACGGTGTGGCCCGCATCGAGAAGGGTCCGGTGGGAGACGACGAGCTCCTCGGCCCAGTAGCCGGTGGGGTGGTCGCTGCCGTCGCGCATGGTCAGGGAATCTGCTGCCGAGACAACCATCAGAATATTTTTAGCCATGGTGTTGATCCTGTTCTGCCGGCACGGCCGGCGGACGGTGGATAAGGTGAAATATGGGAAGCGGCGCGGTTCAGCGGGTCGCTTCGAGTTCGGCATAGGTGGCGTCGTCGAGGACGAAGCCGGCGGCGGCCAGGTTCTCTTCAAGGTGCTTGACGGAGCCGGTGCCGGGGATCGGCATCATGACGGGGGACCGGCGCAGAAGCCAGGCCAGCGCCACCTGGGAAGTCGTGGCGCCCAGCCGCTTCGCCGCCTCGTCGAGCGGTCCGCCCGGCCGGGCCAGCTCGCCAGCGGACATCGGCGCCCACGGAATGAAGCCGATGCCGTTCTCCTCGGCGTACTCGAGGACGTCCTCGGAGCTGCGGTCGGTGAGGTTGTAGCGGTTCTGCACCGTAGAGACCGTGAAGTACCTCCCGGCTTCCTCCAGTTCCTCCACGCTGACCTGGGAGAGGCCGAGGGCCTTGACCTTGCCTTCCTTTTGCAGATCGCGCAGCACGGCGAACTGCTCCTCGCGGTCCACCTTGGTGTCGATCCGGTGCAGCTGCAGGAGGTCGAGGGAGTCGACCTTGAGCTTGCGCAGGCTCAGTTCCGTCTGCTGGCGCAGGTATTCGGGCCGGCCGACCGGAACCCACGCGTTGGGTCCGGTGCGGGTGAACCCCACCTTCGTGGCGACCCTGACGCCGTCCCGGTAGGGGTGTAAGGCCTCGGCAATGATTTCCTCGCTGAGGTTGGGGCCGTACGAGTCGGCAGTGTCAATGAAGTCGACGCCGAGCTCCACGGCACGGCGTACCACGGCGACCGCGGCGGCGCGGTCTGCCGGCTCGCCCCAGACGCCGTCGCCGACGATCCGCATGGCGCCGAAGCCCAGCCGGTGGACGGTTCCCAGATTCTTGAGGGCGATCGTGGCGGATTTTTCCGGATGCTGCGAATTGTCGTGGCTCACAGGAAAGTGAACATCCTCAGTCTGCTGACTATTCCAAGGGTCCCTGCCCGGCCGGTCCTCGGCCCGCGATGCGGGGCCGTGTGCAGCGGCCGTCCGGTCCGAGGATATGTGCCCTTCGGATTTACGCTAACGATTGGAAATTATGCTTTAGACTGTGGCATGCCCAACTCGCTCCCGCGCATCGTACTGGCCTTTGTAGTGACCCTCGGCCTCGTCTTCCTGGGTGGAAGCCCGGCCTCGGCCGCCACTTCCCCGGGGCCGGGCATTGACGTGTCCTGGCCGCAATGCGGGAAGACCCTGCCAAAGCAGCCCATGTTCGCGATTGTCGGCGTCAACAACGGCCTGGCCAACAACACGAACCCCTGCCTGGCGAGCCAGCTGACCTGGGCGAAGACGGCCAAGTCTCCCGCGGCTACGGCGCAGCCGAGGGTGGCGCTGTACGTCAACACGGCCAACCCCGGCCGGCAGGGGTCCTGGTGGCCGACGTCGAACACGTACAACGGTGTAAAGGTCACCAACCCCTACGGCAGCTGTGCCGCGGGGACGTTCAAAGCCTGCTCCTACATGTACGGGTGGGCGAAAGCGTCGGACGACGCCAAACGCCGCGGTGTCAGCAGCCCGCAGTCCTACCTCTGGTGGCTGGATGTCGAGACGGAAAACACCTGGCAGGCCGACAAAGCGGCCAACGTGGCTGTCCTGGAGGGCATGACCGCCTATTTCAAGAGGATCGGCGCCCGCGTGGGCCTCTACTCCACGGGCTACCAGTGGGGACAGATCGCCGGAACCGTGAAGTTGACGAGCCCGCTGGCAGGACTGCCCAGCTGGCTTGCAGGCGCGGGATCAGCCGCTAAGGCGAAGGCGAACTGCACCCTTCCCGGGTTGACCCCGAACAGCCGGGTCTCAATGACGCAGTACATCTCCGGGGGCCTTGACTACAACTACTCGTGCGGCTGAGCCGCCTGCAGAAATATCCCGGGGGCCGCCGTCGTTGACCCCAGTGTGCCCGCGCCGGAAACCCGGTGCCACCCAGGACCGCAGTCCAAACTCCGGCCCGCACACTGCTCCGCTACGAAAGGCCGGCTTTACCGTGACTGTTCCGCTTTCCATTCTTGATCTCGCTACCATCGGCCCGGGCCAGACGGCGGCGGAAAGCTTCGCCGGCAGCGTGGCCATGGCGCAGCTCGCCGAGGACCGGGGTTACCGGCGGATCTGGTACGCCGAGCACCACAACATGTCCGCGATCGCCTCGTCCGCCACGAGTGTGCTGATCGCCCACGTCGCGGCCCACACTTCCAGCATCCGGCTCGGCGCCGGCGGCGTGATGCTGCCCAACCACTCGCCACTGACCATCGCGGAACAGTTCGGCACGCTTGAAACCCTGCACCCGGGCAGGATCGACCTCGGCCTGGGCCGGGCGCCGGGCAGCGACCAGAACACCATGCGCGCCCTGCGCCGCGATCCGATGTCGGCAGACAGCTTCCCGCAGGACGTCCTGGAGCTTCAGGGCTACCTGAGCGGCCCCACCCGCATCCAGGGCGTGGAGGCCACCCCGGGCAAGGGCACCAACGTGCCGCTCTACATCCTGGGGTCCTCCCTGTTCGGCGCCAGGCTGGCCGCCCAGCTGGGCCTGCCCTATGCGTTCGCCTCGCACTTCGCGCCCAACGCGCTGCAGGATGCGGTGGCGGTCTACCGCCGCGAATTCCGGCCCTCCGCGCAGCTCGAGGCGCCGCACGTGATCGCCGGAGTCAATGTCATTGCCGCCGATTCCGCCGCTGAGGCGCAGGCGATGTTCCAGGCCACCAAGCGGGCCAGGGTCTCCTTGTTCTTCGGCAATGGCCGCGTGTTCAGCGACGACGAGGCGGACATGATCCTGGACTCGCCCCAGGGCCAGCAGATGGCGCAGATGATGAAGTACTCCGCGGTGGGCACCCCCGAGGCCGTTCTTGCGTACCTCGAGGAGTTCACGGCGCACGCCGACGCCGACGAACTGATCGTGGCGCACCAGAGCACCGGGACCGAACCCCGGCTCCGTTCCGTGGAACTTCTGGCCGACGCCGCCCGCCTCGTGCGGGCATAACGACCTGGGGCTTCCGGGCTACAGTTCCCGGCGGGCGCCCTCGGAGGCGGTGACGGTGAAGATGTGCGGGGCCGCGTACCCGGCCCGGGCGAAGTCGCGGGTAACTCCCGCGGCCACCGTTGCGGCGCCGTCGTTGCGGACCAGAGCAATGGCTGCGCCACCGAAACCGCCGCCGGTCATGCGCGCGCCGATGGCGCCCAATCCCTGCGCGCTGGCCACGGCGAGGTCGAGCTCAGGGGTGGAGATCTCGAAGTCGTCGCGCATGGACTCGTGCGATTCGTTGAGGAACGGCCCGATCGCGGCGGGGCCGGAGGTCCGCAGTGCCGTCACGGTGTCGAGCACCCGCTGGTTTTCCGTGACGATGTGGCGGACCCGGCGGTAGGTCTGTCCGTCGAGCTGTGCCGCGGCGCGGGGAAGATCGGCCGGGCCCAGCTCCCGCAGGCTGCCGACGCCCAGGCGGCGGGCGCCGTCCTCGCAGGAACGGCGGCGGCTGGCGTAGCCGCCGTCGGCATGCGAATGGCTGGTGCGGGTGTCGATCACGAGCAGCCCCACCCCGGCACCGGCGAAGCCGAGGGCAACCGCCTCGGTCGACAGGTTCTGGCAGTCGAGCAGGATGCCATGATCGGGCTCGCCCAGGAGCGAGGCCGACTGGTCCATGATGCCCGTGGGCGCGCCGACCACCCGGTTCTCGGCCAGCTGGCCGATCCGTGCCAGTTCCGGCCTGCCCAACCCCACGTCCCAGAGATCGTTCAGGGCCAAGGCCACCGCGCATTCGATGGCGGCGGAGGAGGACAGCCCGGCCCCGGCCGGGACATCCGAGGTCAGCGCCAGGTCCAGGCCGGACATCCGGGACGGGACGCCGGAACCGGCGGCCGAACCGGACGCGACATCGGAACCGGCGCCGCCGGCTGCCGCCCGGGACATCGCCCAGGCCACGCCGAGGGGGTACGCGGCCCAGCCGGTGAGGCTATTCGGCTCCAGACGGTCGAGGCTTACCTCTATGACACCGGGGAATGAGCTGCTGGTGACCCGGAGCAGACGGTCTGCGCGGACGCGGGCCGCCACCGTGGTGCGCTTGTCGATCGCGATCGGAAACGCGAAGCCCTCGTTGTAATCCGTGTGCTCACCGATCAGGTTGACCCGCCCGGGCGCCGACCACAAGCCGTCCGGCACGCCCCCAAACTCACTGGAAAAGTACCCACTTTCCCGTTCAAGGACCTCGTTCATGGCTGGGCTGCTTCCTGTTCTGTTGCCGGGAGTTCTGTGTGGAATGTCTCGAGTCCTGCTGTACGCGGTGGCGGCGATGCTGCCTCCATGGCGTCGCGGAGCCGGGCGGCGGCCGTTTCCGGCGGGATGTCCGCGATGAATGCCCCCATCGCGGCTTCCGACCCTGCCAGGTACTTGAGCTTGTCCTCCTCCCGGCGGGGCGAGGTCAGCTGCAGCATGAGCCGGATGCCGTCCCGGTGGGCGTGGACGGGAGCCTGGTGCCACGCCGAAATGTACGGCGTGGGGCTGTCGTAGAGGGCATCGACGCCACGCAGGAGCTGGCGGTACAGCAGGGAGAACTCATCGCGTTCCTCGTCGGTCGTGGCGGCGAGGTCCGGGACGTGCCGGTGCGGGAGGATATGCACTTCCAGCGGCCAGCGCGCGGCAAACGGGACAAACGCCGTCCAGTGCTCGCCCTGGAGCAGCACCCGCTCGGATTTCTGCTCGAAGCTGAGGATGTCCTCGAACAGCGAGCCGCCGTAACTTTCGATCGTGCGGACCAACTGGGCCGTGCGCGGCGTGATGTACGGGTAGGCGTAGATCTGTCCGTGCGGGTGGTGCAGCGTCACGCCGATCGCTTCGCCGCGGTTCTCGAACGGAAAGACCTGTTCGACGCCGGGCAGCGCGGACAGCGCGGCCGTCCGGTCCGCCCAGGCTTCCACCACTGTGCGCATCCGGGACAGGGGCAGGCCCGCCAGGGAGCCGGTGTGTTCCGGGGAGAAGCACACCACTTCGCACCGGCCCACGGACTGCCGGCTGCGCCCCAGCCCTACCCGGGCGAGGTCATCCAGGCCTTCCGGCGCGGCGGCCCCCGCCAGGTCCGGCCCGAAGGAGGGAGACTTGTTTTCGAAGACGGCGACGTCGTAGAGGCTCGGAATCTCCGAGGGATTATCCTTCGACGCCGGGGCCAGTGGGTCCAGGTGCGAGGGCGGCAGGACCACCCGGTTCTGCCGGGCGGCCGCGATCGAGATCCACTCCCCGGTCAGGACGTCCTGGCGCATGGTGGCCGTGGGCGGCCGGACCGCCGGCGCGCGGAGATCCTCGCCCCGGTGCGGGGGCAGGACGGTATCGGCATCATCGAAGTAGATGATGTCCCGGCCGTCGGAGAGCTTGTGGGAGCGTTTCGTAATCTGGCCCATGCTAGGGGTTCCTCACGGGGTGTGCGCTGTTTGCGGCTGGATCGGCGGCCGGAGCGCCGGCGGTGGTACGGCGGACTGCCAGGAGCAGCCCGTGTTCCGGGTTCAGGACCGGCATTGGGAGCCCGGATTCGGCCAGGAAGAGTCCCGACGCCTCGACGCCGCCCGCAAGCCACGCCGGTGGCGCCGCCTGCAGGAACGCCCGCCGGTCCTCGGCCGCCGGGTAGACCGCTTCCACCCGGTACGCGGTGTCCGGGAGCAGCCCGGGCAGGCAGACCTTCCCCGGGACTTCGGCGAACGAGGTCGCCACCGAGACCAGGGCGTAGAGGGCCTCCCCACCGTCGTGGGACACGACGCCGTGCAGCCGGAGGGCCGGATCGGGCTCGTCGGCCCGCACCATGCGCCCGCTGTGGAGGAGCGGCCGGTACTGCTTGAACAGCGCGATGGCTCGGGCAAGCTCGGTACGTTCGGCATCGTCGAGGCGCCGGACATCCCATTCGAGGCCGAAGTGGCCGAACATCGCGGTGATCGCCCGGAACGAGAGATCGTGCGTACGCGCCGTGGTGTGGCTCGTGGTGGGGCCAATGTGCGATCCGACGAGCTCCGGCGGCACCACCACGCCGGTCCAGCGCTGGATGGTCTGCCGTTCCAGGGCATCGTTGCAGTCCGAGGCCCAGATCCGGTCGGTGCGCTCCAGGATGCCGAGATCCACGCGGGCCCCGCCGGAGGAGCAGCTTTCAATCTCGACGCCGGGGTGGGCCTTGCGGAGCTCGTCCAGGAGCCGGTAGACGGCCTGAGTCTGGGCGTGCACGGACGGGCGGCCGGCGTGGCCCATCTCGGCCAGGTCCCGGTTCTGGTCCCATTTGAGGTAACTGATCCGGTATTCGCTCAACAGGGCATCGAGCCTGTCGAGGATGTATTGCCAGGCCGCCGGATTGACCAGGTCAAGGACCTGCTGGTGCCGCCATTGCATGGGCAGCCGGCCGGTCAGCCGGCCGGCCGGGCCGCCGTCGTCGGGCGGGTTGCCCCCGGCGGACTGGTTCCCCCCGGGGCTCCGGGGTGCGGGGCCGGCGATCCAGTCCGGATGGGCGCGGGCCAGGTCCGAGTCTTCGTTGACCATTTCGGGTTCGACCCAGAGCCCGAATTCCATGCCGTGGCCTGTGACCGCGTCG
>NZ_KI914969.1:85738-91340 GCF_000520575.1 Arthrobacter sp. I3 | reverse complement strand
AAGCGGGCACGGCCCCAAATCCGGCGAAGCCGCTGGAGCCAACCAGAGCGCCCGGGAACCGATGGGTCAGCTCGAACTCGTGGTGGCCGAGCGTGGGCGACGTTCTGTCGCCACGCACCAGTTCCATCGGGGGGCTTTGAGGGTTTTGCGGCCGCATTACTTGGATGGCAGCGGGCAGGTTTGTTATGTGCTCGTCAATCCTGGCGGGGCTTATCTGGGGGCTGACCTGTATGTGATTGACGTGGAGGTGGCCGACGGGGCGAAGCTGCTGCTCGCCACGCAGTCGGCCACCAAGATCTACCGGACTCCGGGATGCTTTGCCGAACAGCGGATGCGGCTGCGGCTCGGGGAGGGGGCTCGGCTGGAGCTCGCCCCGGATCAGGTGATCGCCTACCGGGAGGCCAGCTACCGGCAGAATACGCACGTGACGGTGCGGCCGACGTCGAGCCTCATCATGGCCGAAATTGTGACCGCGGGGTGGTCGCCGGACGGGGCCTCGTTCCGATACGAGGAGCTGCGGTTGCGGACCGAGATCCGGGTCGAGTCGGAGGCGTCCGTCGGGGAGGCGGGCGGGCTGCTGGCCCTGGACAACGTGCTCATCCGGCCGCCCTTGGACGACGTGACGGGCCTGGCGTTCATGGAGGGCTTCAGCCATCTGGGGTCGCTGATCGTGGTGGACCCGCGGGTGGACCAAGCCCTTGCCGACGAACTCCACGAGATCACGGCCGGGCTCGGCGCCCATACCGGCATCTCGCTCACCGCCGCCGTGCTGGGAACGGCCGGGCTGGTGCTGAGGTCGCTCTCGAACAGCACGGAGGAACTGCGGCGTGTTCTGGGAGCCGCCACCGCCCTGGTTCGCAAGCGCTGGTACGGCCAGGACCCGCTGGATCTGAGGAAGTACTGATGGCCGGGACCCAGCAGAGGGCCGCGCAGCGCCGGCTTCGGCCGCTGACCACCCGGCCGGCGGCCTGATCACAGCCGGCGCGCCCCCTCTGCCGGCAGGACAGCGAAGACATCGGGTACCTGCAGCCCCCGGACGGCGAAGCCGGCCAGGACCGCGGACCGGACCTGATCGGCGTCGTCCACTGGAACGAGAGCGATGGCGGAGCCGCCGAACCCGCCGCCGGTCATCCGGGCCCCGATGGCCCCGTTGGCGCGCGCGGTGTCAACGGCCAGGTTCAGTTCCGGGCAGGAGATTTCGAAGTCGTCCCGCATGGAGCGGTGGCTGGCGTCCAACAGGTCTCCGATTGCCAGCGGCCCATGGGTCGTGAGCAGTTCCGCGGTCCGGGCGACCCGTTCGTTCTCGGTGACGATGTGCCGGACCCGGCGGAACGTCACGTCGTCGAGGATGCGCGCGGCCCGCGGCAGATCGGCGGCGTCGAGGTCGCGGAGGGCGCCGACGCCCAGGGCCCGGGCGCCCCGGACGCAGGAGGCCCGGCGTTCGGCGTACCCGCCGGTGGCATGGGCGTGCGAGACCTTGGTGTCGATCACGAGGCACAGCAGCCCGGACTCCGCCAGGCCGAGCGGCACCGGGTGCGAGCTGAGGTCGCGGCAGTCCAGGTAGACGGCGCAATCCCGGGTGCCGAGCATCGACGCGGACTGGTCCATGATCCCGGTGGGGGCGCCGACGACGTTGTTTTCGGCCCGCCGCCCGATGTCCGCCAGTTCGGCTCGGCCCAGGCCCGCTCCGGTGAGGTCGGACAAGGCCAACGCGACGGCGCATTCCAGGGCGGCGGAGGAGGACAGCCCGGCGCCGACCGGGACATCGGAGGTCACGTACAGGTCAAAGCCCGGCACCGTGATGCCGGCCCTTTCCAGCTCCCAGGCCACGCCGGCCGGGTACGCGGACCAGCCGGCCGCCTGGTCCGGAGCGAAGGTATCGAGATCGAATTCGACCGGGTCAGCGGCCGCGAACGCCGAGGCCAGCCGCACGGTGCGGTCCGCCCGGGCCGACACGGCCACGGTGGTGGAGCGGTTGATGGCGAACGGCAGGACAAGGCCGTCGTTGTAGTCCGTGTGCTCGCCGATCAGGTTGACCCGTCCCGGCGCCTGCCACACGCCGTCGGCGTCATGGCCGAAGTGGCCTGCGAAGGCGCGGGTCAGCGTGTCCGCCAGGGCCGTTCCTGCGGTGTCGGTGGTGGTCATGCCGTTCCTGTCCTGGCGTCCCGGAGCCGGGCTGCGACCTCTTCGGGAGTGGTGTCGTTGATGAAGGCGCCCATGGCGGCCTCGGAGCCGGCCAGGAACTTGAGTTTGTCCGCGGCCCGCCGGGGGGAGGTGAGCTGCAGGTGCAGGTACCCGGACCGGCGCAGCACCGGGTCAAGGGGGGCCTGGTGCCAGGCGCTGATATACGGCGTCGGGCTGCCGTAGAGCCTGTCGAGGCGGCCCAGCAGGTCCGGATAGAGGACGGCGAGCTCGTCACGCTCGGCGCCGGTCAGCGCGGCGAGGTCCGGAACCTGGCGGTGCGGGACCAGATGGATTTCCAGCGGCCAGCGTGCCGCGAAGGGCACGTAGGCGCTGAAGAATTCGCCCTCGAGCACCATCCGGGCGCCGTCGGCACGTTCACTCGCTAAAATCGCCCCGGTCAGGGTGGCCGTCCCGCACGCCGCCTCATGGAACTGCCGGGCGGCCGCGGCCATCACCGCGCTCCTCGGCGTGACGTAGGGGTAGGCGTAGATCTGGCCGTGCGGATGGTGCAGTGTCACGCCGATGTCCTGGCCGCGGTTCTCGAAACAGAACACCTGCGCGACGCCGGGTAGCGCGCTCAGGGCCTCGGTGCGGTGCGCCCAGGCGTCGATCACGGTGCGCACCCGCCGGGTGCTGAGTGCGGCGAACGTCCCGGTGTGCTCGGGCGTGAAGGCTACGACCTCGCACCGGCCGCCGGCGGTCCCGCGGGTACCCCAGCCCGGCGCTGCCGGGGCGGCGGCGTGATCCGGACCGAGCGAGGGGAAGCGGTTTTCAAACACGGCGACGTCGTAATCCGCCGGGATCTCCGAGGGCCGCGCGTCGGTGCTCGGGCACAGCGGGCACTCGTCCGCCGGCGGAAGATGCGTCCTGTGTTGCCGGTGCGCGGCGACCGCCACCCATTCCCCGGTCAGCGCGTCGTACCGGATTTCCCCGGACGGGCCGCGCTCGGGAAGGTCGCGGCGGTCCCTCGACGGGCGCTGCAGGGGATGGGAAGTGTCGTCGAAATACAGGAGTTCACGCCCGTCGGCGAGGCGCGTACTGGTCACCGCGGACACCGACGCCGGGGCGTCGCTGCGGCTGATGATGCTGGTCATGGGGTTCCTTCGAAAGTGAGGGGACGTGCGGTGCCCGACCCGGAAGCAGGGGGCGGGACCGGACGGTCAGAGGGCCTGGACGTGGAGGAGCAGGGCGTGCTCCGGGTTCAGGACCGGCAGGGGCAGGCCGACGTGCTGCAGGAAGGCCCCGGTGGCAACGGCCCCGTCGTCCAGCCAGGCCGGCGGCCGGATCTGGGAGAAGGTGTGCGCGTAGTCCCCGTCGAGAAGGGTAGGCAGTTCGGCCCGGACGCGGTAGTTCCGCTTCGGGTCAAGGCCCGGCAGTGAGGCCAGTCCGGGGACCTCAGCCGGGGCGGAGGCCAGGGACACGGCAGCGAACAGGGCCTCGCCGGCGTCGTGGGCAACTACACCGTGGACGCTCAGGGTGGGCTCGGCGGTGTCCGCGTTGACGCGCTTGCCGGAGTGGAGCAGTGCGCGGTGGCGCTTGTAGAGCGCGATGGCGCGGCGCAGCGTGGCCCGTTCCTCGTCCGTGGCTGCGCGGATGTCCCACTCCATGCCGAAATGGCCAAAGAGGGCGGTGATGGCGCGGAAGGAGATGTCGTGGGTGCGGGCCGTGGTGTGGCTCGTGGTGGGGCCGACATGTGATCCGACGAGTTCGGGTGGGAGGACGGCCTGGGTCCAGCGCTGGATTGTCTGGCGCTCCAGGGCATCGTTGCAGTCCGAGGCCCACACCCGGTCGGTGCGCTGCAGGATGCCGAGATCCACGCGGGCCCCGCCGGAGGAGCAGCTTTCAATCTCCACGTCCGGGTGGGCTGCCTTGAGCGCGTCGAAGAGACGGTACGCGGCCAGCGTCTGCTCGTGGACGGACGGCCGGCCGCCGCGGCCGTGCTCGGTGAGGTCGCGGTTCTGGTCCCACTTGAGGTAGGCGATGTTGTTCTCGCGCAACAGGGCATCGAGGCGTCCGTAGATGTATTGCCAGGCCTCCGGGTTGGCGAGGTCCAGGACGTGCTGATGGCGCCAGGCGTGCGGAAGCCGGCCGCCGTCCTTGTGGGAAAGCAGCGACGGGCCCACGATCCAGTCCGGGTGCTCGCGGGCGACGTCGGAGTCCAGGTTGACCATTTCGGGTTCGACCCAGAGCCCGAATTCCATGCCGTGGCCGGTGACCGCGTCGATCAGCGGCGTGAGGCCCTCGGGCCACAGACCCTCGTCGACGTACCAGTCGCCAAGGCCCGCGTGATCGTCGCGGCGGCCGCGGAACCAGCCGTCGTCGAGGACGAAGCGTTCCACGCCGAGCCCGGCGGCCGCTTCGGCGAGTTCGAGCAGGGGCTCGAGGCTGTGGTCGAAGTAGACGGCCTCCCAGGTGTTCAGCACCACCGGGCGGACCCGGCCGGAGGTGGTGTCCACATGCTGCGGCCGGGCACGGAACCAGTGGTAGAAGGCCTCGGTGATGCCGTCCAGGCCGCGGCCGGAGTAGGCGGCATAGAGCGACGGCGTCCGGTAGCTGCCGCCGGGGCGCAGCACCACTTCGGCGGAGCCGAGCAGCTCGGCGGCACCGAGCATGCGCCGGCCGTCCGCGAGGTTGTCGAGGTACTGCTCGTGGTTGCCGCTCCAGCCCAGGTGCGTGGCCCAGACCTGGCCTGTGCGGTTGGCGAAGCCGGCGGTCCCGGCTGCCACCAGCAGGGACGAGTCGTGGCCGGTCCGGCCGTGCCGGCCGGTGCGGACCCAGGTGCCCTGCTGGACGGCGTGCCGCTGCGGGTGGTTTTCGCGGCACCAGCGTCCGGTGAGATCGAGCAGTTCTGTGGCGTCCCGCGGCACCGGCAGCACCGTGGCGAGTTCGTCGAGCTGGTATTCGGCCGTGCCGCTGTTGGTCAGCGTGTGAGCCAACTCCAGGAGGCCGCCGGGGTGCAGGGTGAGTTCGGAACTGACCTCGAGTCCGGCCTCGGAGTCCCGGTGGATGATCACCACCGTGCGCCCGCCGTCCTGCATCTGGGCGGCAACCACCCGCAGGGCCGGCGAGAAGTCCAGGCCGGGGCCGCCGTCGGCGTTCCGGTGCCCGCGCAGGCCCGGCCGCCCGGCCCAGCCGGAGGAGGCCTGCGGGAGCAGTCCGGCGGTGACGGGGATGTCGAGGGCGGAGTGCGGGACGGGCCCGCGGAGGATCGCCAGATCGGGGAGGTGTTCGCCGAGGTCGGCGCCCCAGTGGACGATCTCGGCCTCGCCGGAGTCGAAGGCCAGCAGGACGCTGGTGCCGGCAGAACGCAGGTGCACGGGGTGCATGGGGATTCGCTTTCGGTAGTGCGGAAGTCAGGTGCTGGTGCGCGGGATTCCGGCTCGGGGATCCCGCGCACCGGGCGCCGCCGTGGCGGGCG
>NZ_KI914969.1:73582-85638 GCF_000520575.1 Arthrobacter sp. I3 | reverse complement strand
CGGCGATCCAGTCCGGATGGGCGCGGGCCAGGTCCGAGTCTTCGTTGACCATTTCGGGTTCGACCCAGAGCCCGAATTCCATGCCGTGGCCTGTGACCGCGTCGATCAGCGGCGTGAGGCCCGCGGGCCACAGGTCCTCGTCGACGTACCAGTCGCCAAGGCCGGCGTGATCGTCGCGGCGGCCGCGGAACCAGCCGTCGTCGAGGACGAAGCGTTCCACGCCGAGCCCGGCGGCCGCTTCGGCGAGTTCGAGCAGGGGCTCGAGGCGGTGGTCGAAGTACACCGCTTCCCAGACGTTGAGCACCACGGGACGGGCCTTGCCGGACCGCACGCCGGGATGGTGCGGGCGCCCGCGGAACCAGCTGTAGAAGGCATCGCTGATGCCGTCCAGGCCTGCGGCGGAGTAGGCAGCGTACAGCCACGGGGTCTCGTAGCTGGCGTTCGCTGCCACGCTGATCTCGCCGGCGCCGAGCAGTTCCGAGGCGCCCAGGACGGTCCGGCCGTCCGCGGCGGCGTCAACGAAGCTCTCGTGGTTGCCGCTCCAGCCCAGATGCACGGCCCAGACCTGCCCGTGGCGGTTCCCGAATCCGGGGGTGCCGGCCGCCAGCAGGAGCGAGGCGTCGTGGCCGGTCCGGCCGTGCCGGCCCGAGCGGACCCATGTGCCTTGGCGCAGCGGCAGGCGCTGGGGGTGGGACTCCCGGCACCAGCGGCCGGTCAGGTCCAGGATTTCTGTAGCGGCGCGGCCAACGGGCAGCACGGCGGCGAGTTCGTCGACGCTGTAGGGGCCGGCGCCGTCGTTGTCGAGCCGGTGCCGGAGCTGGAGCAGGCCGCCGTCGTTGATCCTGATCTCCGTGCGGACGCTGACACCGGCCTCGGGGTCGGCCTGGGTGATGACGGCCGAGCAGTCCGCCCCGCGGGACCGGCCGCCGCTGGACAGCTCAGCACTGGACCGTTCAACACTGACAACACGCAGACGGGCCGAGAACGCCTGGCCGTTCCGGTGGCCGCGGAGGCCGGGGCGCCCCCGCCAGCCGGAGGACGCCTGCGGGATCACGCCCAGCGTCACCGGGACGTCGAGGGCCGAGTGCGGCACGGCCTGGCCCAGCAGCGAAAGATCCGGCAGGGCCGGCCCGAGGTCGGCGCCGAAGTGCAGCATGGCGGCCTCGCCCGTGCTGAAGTCGATCAGCAGGGACGTTCCGGAGCGGCGCAGGTACAACGGCTCCAGATTCTGCGGCAACAGGTCCGGGACGCCCACGGGGGAGCGGGTCTCGGCGGCAAGGGTGAGGTCCGGGTTGTTCACGGCAGCTCCAGGCGTAGTGGTTTGGGTGGGCGGGGGCCGGGCGGTCAGCCTGTGGCTGCCGCGGGGCTGGCTGCGCTGATGCTCCGGGCGTCGCCGGTATGGGCCAGGCGGAGCCGGCCGACGCGCTCGCCGAGGATGCGCCGGGCCTCGCTGCCCAGAAGGTCATCGCTGATGAGTTCGTCAGCGTCCTCCAGGCCGGCGATCGTGCTGATGCCAAGGGTGCCCCACTTGGTGTGGTCCGCCAGCACCACCACCCGCCGGGCCGCGGTGACGAAGGCCCGGTCGGTTTCGGCCTCGAGCACGTTGGGGGTGGTGAAGCCGGCATCGGCGTCGACACCGTGGACGCCGAGGAACAATACGTCCAGGTGCAGCTGTTTGAGCGAGGAAGTGGCCAGCGGCCCGACGAGGGCGTCCGAGGGTGTGCGCTCGCCGCCGGTCAGGATCACGGTGGACGGGGAGGCGCCCTGGTGGAAGACGTCCGCGATCCGCACCGAGTTGGTGACCACCGTGATCCGCGGGCCGGCGGACAGCAGCTGGGCCAGCGCCCACGTGGTGGTGCCGGCGCTGAGCCCCACCGCCATTCCCTCGCGCACCTGTGCGGCCGCCTCCTGCGCAATCGCCATCTTCTCGTCCTTGAGCTGGGTCACCTTCAGCTCGAAGCCTGGCTCGTGGGTGCCGGCGCCGCCGGGCAACTTGGCCCCGCCGTGGATCTTCTCCACGGCGCCCGCCGCGTCGAGGGCCTCGATGTCCCGCCGCACGGTCATCAGCGAGACGCCGAGCATCTTGGCGAGGTCCGCGACACGGACGATCCGTTCACGCTGGACCTCCGCGAGGATGGCGGAATGGCGGGCTGCGGCTAGCATGTGGAGTCCTTACAGGTTTGAGTGGCTTGACTGGTTTGAGTGGCTGGCGGAGGTGCCGACCAATCGGGCGGCAGCCGAACGGACGACGGCGACACCGCCGGCCGCGAGGCCGAGTCCGCCGTCGAGCTCGCCGCCGGTGAGCAGGTCCACGCCTTCCAGCGGCAGCCGGACGTCGTGGGCGCCGTGGTTGATGCAGAACGTCCAGTCCGTCCCGTCCTTGCTGCGCCGGACCACTTCGACGTCGGGCGGCAGGTCCGGGACGAGCGGCTGCACCCTGGCGTCGGCGCAGACGACGGCGAGCAGTTCGCCCAGGCCCTCCGGCGCGAGTGACGTGGCGACATAGTAGGAGCGGCCGCTTCCGGCACGGTTACGGGTCACGGCGGGAGAACCGGCGGCCGGTCCCTCTTCCACGGCCGCGAGGACCTCGGCGGTGGTGGCATGCCCCAATTCGTTCCAGCAGGTTCCCGCCCCGAAGCTGCTGAGCCGGATGCTTTCGCCGCCGCGCAGCGGGAAAAACTCTTCCATCTTCACGCCCAGCAGTCCGCTGAACGCGCCGGGGTAGCTGCCAAGCCTGATGTGGTCATTTTCGTCCACGATACCGGAGAAATAGGTCACCACGAGGTGGCCGCCGGAGCGCACGTACGCGTCCAGATTCGTGGCCCCGGCATCGCTCACGAGGTACTGCATCGGCGCGACGACGAGCCGGTAGCCGGACAGGTCATCGGTACTCTGGCGGAAGTCGGTGGGGATGCCGGCGCGGTAGAAGGCATCGTGCCAGCGCCTGGTTTCGGCGATGTTGGAGGCGTCCACGCTCGGGTGCGAGTCCAGTTCCGAGGCCCAGCGGGCGTCAGTGTCGTGGAGGATCGCGACGTCCACCCGGCCGGACGCGCCCGTGACCACCGAGCCGCTGACTTCGGCCAGGCTGCGCAGCGCCTGGCCCAGCTGCACCACTTCGCGCCAAACCTTGGTGTCCGTGCCGGCGTGCGGCAGCAGCCCGGAATGGAACTTTTCGGCGCCGGCCCGCGAGGCCCGCCACTGGAAGAAGAGCGCGCCGTCGGCGCCGCGGGCTACATGCTGCAGGGAATTGCGCAGCATCTCGCCGGGCGCTTTGGCGATGTTGCGCGGCTGCCAGTTCACGGCAGAAGTCGAATGCTCCATGAGCAGCCACGGCTTGCCCTTGGCCCAGCCGCGGGTGAGGTCCGCGGTTGCCGCCAGTTCCTGGAAGTTCCGCGGATCCTCGGCAATCAGGTAGTGGTCGTTGGAGACCACATCCATCTCTTCGGACCAGCGCCAGTAGTCCACGGGCTGGTGCAGGCCCATGTTGAAACCCATGAAGTTGGTGGTCACGGGATGTCCCGAGTGCGTGCGGATGATCGCGGCCTCGGCTTTGTAGCATTCGAGCAGCTCATCGGAGGAGTAGCGGGCGAAGTCCAGCTGCTGGGTCGGGTTCACCCAGGTCCCGGAGGTGCGCGGCGGCAGGATCTGCTCCCAGGCCGAGTAGCGCTGGGACCAGAAGGCGGTGCCCCACGCGGCATTGAGGGCCTCCAGGCTGCCGTACCGGCGTTCGAGCCAGCGCCGGAAACCTGCGGCGGCACCGTCCGAGAAATCAGGCTGGTTGTGGCAGCCGTACTCGTTGTGGACATGCCACATCACGACGGCGGGGTGGTCCTTGTACCGGGTGGCGATCTGCTCGGTCAGGGCCGCGGCGGCCCGGCGGTAATCGGCACTCGACGCCGCGAAGGCCTGCCGGGAACCGTAGCTGTGCCGCACGCCGTCGGCCGTCACGGGCAGGGACTCGGGGTACTTGTGGCTGAACCAGGGCGGCGGCGACGCCGTGGCGTTCGCCAGGTCCACCCGGATGCCGTTCGCGTGCAGCAGGTCCAGGACCCGGTCCAGCCAGCCGAACTCGTAGACGCCCTCGGACGGCTCAAGCAGGGACCAGCTGAAGATGCCCACGCTGACCAGGTTGACGCCGGCCTCGCGCATCAGCCGGACGTCCTCGTCCCAGGTCTCCTCGGGCCACTGCTCCGGGTTGTAGTCTCCGCCGAATGCCAGCATCGGGGAGCCTTCGGAGCCGAGGCGGGCGGTGATGTAGTCCATGGCGTTGTTGTGGTTGGAGCTGTTGTCCACGTTTATCCTTTGCTGGAGCCGAGGGTCAGGCCCGCCACGAAGTGGCGCTGCAGGAGCAGGTAGATGATCAGGGCCGGAACAGCCGTGATCATGGCGCCGGCGGCGATCAGGTTGTAGTTGGAGAGGAACTGGCCCTGGAGGTTGTTGATCGCGGTGGTGACCGGAAGCCGGTCTCCGCTTTGGATGAAGAGCAGGGGCCAGAAGAAGTCGTTGTAGATGAAGATCACCTCGAGCGTGCCCATGGCGGCCAGGGCCGGGCGGCACAGCGGCAGGATGATGTCCCAGTACTGGCGCCAGACGCCGGCACCGTCAACCAGGGCCGCCTCGGTCAGCTCGGGCGACAGGGCCTTCATGTAGTTCGAGAGGACGAACGTCACGAAGCCGATCTGGAAGGCGGTGTCCACGGCGATCACGCTGATGTAGGTGTTGAGCAGGTTCCCTGAATCGCTGACGGCGTAGGGAAGCTCGAAGTGTTTGAACATTTCAAAGAGCGGCGCCGCGAGCACCTGCGGCGGCAGCAGGTTTCCGGCGGTGAACATGATCAGCAGGGTGATGTTGAACTTCCAGCTCACCCGGCTCACGGCGAACGCCATCATGGAGGCGAAGAAGAGGATCAGGAACACCGAGGGGACCGTGATGAGCACGGAGTTCCAGAACAGCTGGGAAAAGCCGCCCTGTGTCCAGGCCTGGGCGAAGTTGTCGAAGTTGAAGGCGCCGCCGATGCTGAAGTAGCCGTATTTGTCGGTGTCAGCTTTGGGCCGCAGGGCAGTGAAAATGGCCCAGGCCAGGGGTACGAGCCAGATCGCCGCCATGACGATGAGGAAGACGTGGGTGCCGTAGTGCTTCTTGCCCTGCTTGTTGTTGGCCGGGCGGCCGGGGCGGGGGCCGGTCCTGCCTGGGCCGGAGCTGCGCTGCCGGGCGTCTGCCGGGCTGCCGGCCGCGGCGGCATCGGTTGGATGGGCGATGCTCATGCCTCTTTGTCCTTTCCGAATGCGCGGGAGAGATAAAACGTGATGGGGATCAGCGAGATGACGAGCAGGATGACGGCCAGCGCCGAGCCGATGCCGATCACCTGCCCTTCGCCCACCAGGTTCTGGATGACCAGGGCGCTGATCAGTTCCAGCCCGTTGGTGCCGCGGTTGATCACGTAGACGATGTCGAACGCCCGGAGGGATTCGATGACGGTGATGACGATGATGATGACGTTCACCGGGCGCATGGCCGGGAAGACCACCTGGAAGAAGGTCTGGACCGCGTTGGCTCCGTCGATCTGGGCCGCCTCGCGCAGGGTCGGATCCACGCCCTTGAGCCCGGCCAGGTACAGGATCATGACGTAGCCGGCGTGCCGCCAGGTGGCGGCGAAGAGGGCCGCCCAGATGTTGACGCTGGAATCCCCGAACCAGTCGACGGCCTGGGGCGTGCCGGCGGTGCCAAGCAGGAAGTTCAGGAGGCCGCTGTCCCGGTTGTAGAACAGCTGCCAGATGATCCCGATCAGGGCAAGGGAGAGCATTACCGGGGCGAAGAAGATGCTCTGGTAGATCCGCGTGCCGCGGATGTTCTGGTCCAGGAGCACGGCCAGGAGCAGCCCCAGCGGGGTGGCGACGAGTGCCAGGAACGCCAGCCACAGCACGTTGTGCTGCATGGCCGGCCAAAACGGCGGGTAATCCTGGGCGATGAACTGGTAGTTCTCGACGCCGGCGGGCTTGATGTCGGTCAGCTCCAGCCCGTTCCAGCGGGTGAAGGACAGTCCGACCGACATGAGGGTGGGGATCCAGACCAGTACGAGCTGGATCAGCGTGGGGATGCCCACCATCAAGCCGAGCACCACTTTGTCGCGGCCGGACAGCCGCCGAACCCGCCGCGCGGGGGCTGCGGCTGCTTTGCGCCCCCGCGCCGACGGGTTGGTAGAGACACTCATGGAGATTCCTTGCCTTGTGAAATGCAGAGTGAAATGCAGAGGAAAAGAGCCGTGCTGACCGCGCGGTCAGCACGCCGCTACTGGGCGGCGTACAGGGACTTGGCCTGGGCTTCCAGGTTCTTCACATCGACGTTGCCGTCCTTGATGAACGACTGGAGCGCCGGGATCATCACGTTGTTGGCCATGGCGGGCAGGGCATCGCGGTCGAAGAACTGGCTGATGTTCTTGGCGCCGCTGATGGCCTCGGCCAGCTTCTTGTTCAGCGGAGTGAACTTGGAGGTATCGGCGCCCTTGGCGGTGGCGATGTTGGACGAGTCGACCGAGGCGTACACATCCTGTCCTTCCGGGGTGCCGACGTAGGCCAGGAAGTCCCGGGCGGCCTGGTTCTGGCCGCCCTTCTTGGAGAGCAGCAGGCCGTCGATGGGTGCCTCGATGGCGTCCCGGCCTTCCACCGCGACCTCGGGGAACGGGAAGAAGTCGATGTCGTCGGCGATTGCCTTGTCCGTGTACTGCTGGGTGAGGAAGGAGCCGAGCAGGTACATGCCGGATTTCTTGTCCGCGAGGGACTTCGCCGAGTCCTGCCAGGTCATGCCCAGGGCGTTCGGGTTCTGGAACGGGAGCAGGGCCTTCCAGGTGTCGAAGACGTCGCTGACCTTCTTCTGGTCCCAGCTTTCCCGGTGCGCGGTGAGGTCCATGTGGAACTGGTAGCCGTTCAGGCGCATGTTCAGGTAGTCGAACGTGCCCATGGCGGGCCAGCCGTCCTTGTCCGCGAATTCAATCGGGATCAGGCCGTCGGCCTTCATCTTGGTGGCGAGGGCCTTCAGCTCATCGAACGTCGTGGGGACGGTGTACCCCTTTTCCGTCCAGAGGCTCTTGCGGTAGAAGAAGCCCCAGGGGTAGTTGTAGTTCGGGATCAGGTACATCTTGCCGTCGGCGCCGGTCGAGGCCTTTTTCAGGGCATCGGAGTAGTTTCCGCCGACCTTTTCCCAGACGTCATCGATCGGGGCGAGCAGCCCCTTACCGGCGTAGTACTGCATGCGGTACCCGGCGAACCAGGTGAACGAATCGTCTGGGCTGCCCTGGAGGTAGGTGTTGATCTTGTTCTGGAAGTCGTTGTGCGCCACCACGTTGGTGGTGACCGCGATGCCGGACTTCTTCTGGAAAGCGTCGGTCACCGCCTTGTAGGCAGCCTTGGGGACCTCGTCGGAGGACCCGGAACCGAACGTGGCCGTCTTGGCGCCGCCGCTGGCAGGTGCGCTGCCGCCCGTGCAGGCCGAGAGCAGGGGAATGCCGGCCATCGCGACTGCTCCGGCGCCGAAGGTCTTCAGCAGCGTCCTCCGGTCCCACCCGCCTCGGCTGGAGGCCCGGAGCAGTGCGTCTTCATGCATGGTCATAATTTCTCCTTTGAAATAACGCGGGTGGAGTGAAGCGGCTCACATCATTAGCTATCATAATCGCACAATAAGGAACGTCAAGTAGCAAAAAAGAACATTTTGCTGCGCGTGACCGGATTCGTCCGTTGACTTAGGGCGGGGCCGCTCTTAGCGTTAAGCCCCTCAGGGTGCCGATGTGGTCCGCCGGTTGGCGGTGGCGCCCGGAACCGCGGATACATGGCGAAAACCCAGGTGCACCCATGAAGATCAAGTCCACAGCCGCCGCCACGCTGCTCGTCCTGCTGTTCCTGGGAGGATTGCTCGGCGGCCCGCCCGCGTCCGCGCCGGCGTCGTCCGAGGGCGCCACGTATTACGTGAGCGCCGACGGCAGTGACGCCAACGGCGGGACGTCGCCGCAATCAGCCTGGGCGACGCTCGACAAGGTCAATGCCACTGCACTTCGGCCCGGTGATTCGGTCAGCTTTCGCCGCGGAGACATCTTCTCCGGTGGCCTTGTGGTCGGCCAGAGCGGCACCAGCCGGCTCAAGGTCACGCTGAATGCCTATGGAAGTGGCGATCCGCCCGTCCTTACGGGCGGACTGGCAGGAACGTGCGTCAGGCTCGACGGCGACTACATCGCCGTTGACGGCCTGCGGGCGGAGTCGTGCGGCTATGCGGGCTTCAGCATCTACGGCGACCACGGCTCCGTGCGGAACTCCGCCGCCAAGAACAATGCCGCGGGCATCAAAGTGAGCGAGGGCTCCGACTTCGGCACCTATACCAACAACACGCTTGCCGACAACAACATCATGAACGTCAATACGCCGGGGGAGCTGTGCGGCACCGCCACGTCCCTGAAGTGCGATGACGACTCGGGCGCCTTTGGCTTCCTGATCAACGGCAGCGACAACGAGTTCGCCGGCAATACCGTCACCGGCTCCACCGCCGTGTCCTACGACTTTGGCCACGACGGCAGTGCGTTCGAAATATTCAACGGCAACCGGAACAGGATTCACCACAACGTGGCCGTGGATAACAACGTCTTCTCCGAGCTGGGGCGCGGGAAGGGCGGAACTGCCGACGGCAACACGTACAGCTACAACCTGGTCCGGTCCACCTGCGGCCCCAACTGCTCCCAGGCCATGGGGCTGATCGCGCGCGGCAGGACGTCCTCCTTCGGCCCGACCAACGGCACCACCTTCGAATACAACACCGTGTGGCTGGACGGCGCGGACTCCCAGGCTCTGGTCTGCCACGCGTCGTGCCCGGCCTCCACCGTCGTCAGGGGAAACATCCTGGTGGCCGCCCGCAACGCGCTGTGGATGGACGGCGCCGGCTGGACGGAGCAGGAAAACGTCCTCAACGGCCCCACGAACATCAGTCCCAATGCCACCTCCACCACCGAGCCGGCCGACTTTGTCAACGCACCCGCCGATCTCCACCTCTCCGGCGCGAGCCCGGCCATTGACCGGGCCGGGGTCAGCCCCTTCCCCCTGGATCTGGACGGGCGGCCGGCCAACCAGAAGGGCGACTGCCAGGGCGGCGGCGCGGCCGATGCGGGGACCTACGAATACAGGCCAGCCGGCTGCTGAAACGCAAGGGCATGGCGGCGCAGCAAGGAACCGGCACTGGTGCCATCGCTGGTCCCAGGGTGTTCGGGGCGGCCCGGCGGATGTTACATAGTTGCAACTGCCGGGACACCCATGCGAAATCGTCCCGGGCGGATACTTGAAGTGCGTCCTCCCGGGGACGATTCGCATGCAGGCATTGGGGACTACTCGAAGGACCGCGCCGATGCCCACACCGTTCAACCAGGCCCTGGCCGACTCTGCGCTTCTCACCAAATCCCTCCCGCTGGGCCTGCTCCGCGCTTTCGTGCAGACCAACGCGGCCGACGACGGGCTCACGCCGCAACTGCTGGCTGAGCTCAAGATCCTGGCCCGCGCTCCCGGGCTGCTCGTGGCCTGCAACTACGGCGGCACGCTGTGCGCAGCAGAAGGCATTTCCACCGAGACCCTGCCGCTGGGCAGCGCGGCGATCGCGCTGAGGGCGCTGGCAGCCCTCCCGAACACCCACGCGGCCGTCATCTCCGGGCGGTCGCTGCGGGATCTGGCCGCCGTCTCACGGCTCCCCGCGGAGGTGCACCTGGTCGGCTCGCACGGCGCGGAGTTCGACATGGGCTACGCCCACGGGCTGTCCCTCGCCACCGAATCAGTGCTGCAGCAGGCCAGCCAGGCACTCGCCGAAACCATCGGCGCCTACCGGGGCATCAGCATTGAGCGCAAGCCGGTCGCCGTGTCGGTGCATACCCGCCCGGCCGCCCCCGACGTCGTCGCACTGGCCGCCACGAAGGCGGAGGAGATCGCCCGGGCGCACGGGTTGCACTTCATTGTGGACGGCTCGGTGCTGGATCTCTCCGTGGTGGAGCCGTCCAAGGCCTCCGCGCTGGAGCACTTGCGCTCCATACTCGGCGTGAGCGCCGCCCTTTACGCCGGCGACGCCTTCAGCGATGAGCTGGCCATGGCGACGCTGCGCGGGCCGGACATGGCGCTGCGCGTGGGGGAGGGGCCCACCGTGGCGGCCCACACGCTCCGGGACCCGGAGTCGTTCGCCCGCGTCCTGGCGATCCTGTTCGAACTGCGGCGGGCGTGGCTGTTCGGCGAGGACGCCGTGGGGCTGGAGCGGCATTCCATGATCGGCAACGGCTCGTCCACCGCTCTGATCACCCCGGACGCGAAGATCTGCTGGATGAGCCACCCGCTGCCGGACAGCGGGTCGCTGTTTGCCCATCTGCTCGGCGGCGATGCGGCGGGGCACTTCTCCGTGGAACCGGCGAAGTCCTCGCAGGTCCTGGGCCAGCGCTACGTTGACAGCACCATGATCGTCGAAACCCGGTGGGCCGACGTCACCGTGACGGACTATCTGGAGCCGGCCCCGGACGGCATCACCAGCCTGGTCCGGGTGCTGTCCGGCACCGGCACGGCGAGAATCGTCTTCGCTCCGCGGCCGGACTACGCGAATGCGCCGTTCAGCATGGAGGCGCGTGGAACGGAACTGCACGTCGTGGGAACCGCGGACCCCATCATACTTCGGGCGCCCGGAGTGGCCTTTTCCATCACCTCGGACGGCCGGCACGGCACCGCCACCGGAGACGTCGACTTGCGGGACGGGCCGGTGGTTCTCAACCTGCGCTGCGGCGACACGGAACCGCAGCCCGCGGTGCCCGGGGACGAGACTGATGATGAGGCCCGGCGCCGCGCCGCCGTCGCCCATCACTCCCGGCGCTGGGTCCACGAACTGCAGCTGCCCGGCGTGAAGCCGTCGCTGGTCCGCCGGTCCGCGCTGGTGCTCCGGGGGCTGGTCCATGAACCCACCGGCGCTGTGCTGGCCGCACCCACCACTTCACTGCCGGAGGGAATCGGCGGCACCCGCAACTGGGACTACCGGTACTGCTGGCTGCGGGACGGGTCCATGACCGTCAACGCGCTCGTGGACCTGGGCTCCACGGCCGAGGCCGAGGGCTTCCTGGCCTGGCTGGGCCGGATCCTGGCCCACGCCCCGGGTCCGGAGTGGCTCCATCCGCTCTACTCCGTGACCGGGGCGCCGCTGTCCACCGAGGCCATCATCGAGAGCCTGCCCGGCTACGCGGGATCCCGCCCGGTGCGGATCGGGAACGCCGCCGACCACCAGGTGCAGCTGGACGTGTTCGGCCCGATCGCCGAGCTGATCCACGCCCTCAGCGCCCGCCAGGGCATGCTCTCCGACGGGCACTGGGACCTGCTGGTCCAGATGGCCGCAGCCGTGCTGGCCCGCTGGCAGGAGGCCGACCATGGAATCTGGGAGGCCAGGCGGGCGCCGCGGCACCATGTCTACACGAAGGTGATGTGCTGGGTGGCGCTCGACCGGGCGCTGCGCACGGCTGTCCGGCATGGCCGGGAACCGCTGCCGGCCTGGGAGCCCACGGCGGCGAAGATCCGGGAGGAAGTCCTGCGTGAGGGCTGGGACGAGTCGGCGTCCTCCTACACCGTGGCGTACGACAGTCCGGACCTGGACGCAGCCGTGCTGCACATCGGTCTGTCCGGCCTGCTGGACGTCAACGACCCCCGGTTCCTGGCCACCGTCACGGCGGTGGAGCGGGAACTGCGGGTGGGGCCCACGGTTTTCCGCTACAGGTACGACGACGGCCTGCCGGGCCTGGAGGGCGGGTTCCACATCTGCACCACCTGGCTGATCGAGGCCTATATCGCCGTCGGCCGGATCGAGGAGGCCTGGGACCTCTTTGACCAGCTGGTGAACCTGTTCGGTCCCACGGGGCTGCTGCCCGAGGAATACGACCCCGGCACGGAAACCCACCTGGGCAACCATCCCCAGGCGTATTCGCACCTGGGCTTCATCCGCTGCGCCCGGCTCCTGCATGAGCACCAGAAGAACTGACCACCCGGCCCGCGGACAGGCCGGCCGCCGTTACTCGC
>NZ_KI914969.1:61705-73482 GCF_000520575.1 Arthrobacter sp. I3 | reverse complement strand
GCTGTGGCTTCGAACGCTTACTTGTTGAAGAGGGCGTTGACCTGGTTGTTGGCTTCGGTGAGGGAGCTGGCAGGCTTCTTGCCGGAGAGGACGGCGTCCATGGCCGGCTTCATGATGCCGTCCACCTTGGCTGCCTTATCCGCGATCGGGAACAGGAACGTGGTTTCTTCCTTGACGTGGGTGGTGAAGGCGGAGACGTCGGTGCCCTTGGCCTTGAATGCTTCGGCTGCCTTGTCGGAGGAGCTGGTGAGAGCCGGGAACACGACGCCCTTGGAGGCTACGACGTCCTGGCAGGCGGTGGAGGCGAGGTATTCGACCCACTTGATCGAGGCTGCCGGGTTCTTGGTGCCGGCCCAGACGGAGTCGGCCAGGCCGTTGAACATGCTGGCGCGCTTGCCTTCGGGGCCCTTCGGGGTGGGGGCGAACGCGGTCTTCACGCCCTTGTAGCTCTTGTACTGGCCGATCAGCCAGTCACCCGTGGTGTTGATGGCAGCCTTGCCGGCGCCGAAGTTGTCCGCCAGGCTGGCGCCGACGGTGGTCTCGAGCTTGGGCATGTAGCCCTTCTCGGTCAGTCCGGCCCACCAGGCGATGGTCTCCTGGAACTTGGGGTCGTCGTAGTTGAACTTGGTGCCCCAGGGGTTCTTGTCCGTGGCGCTCCAGCCGGTGGTGGCGCTGAGGAAGCTCCACTCGGTCTGGCCCTGCCCGGAGCCGCTGCCGGCCAGGCCGAGTCCGTAGACGGCCACCTTGTTCTTGTCGAAACCTGCCTCGTCGCCGCGCACGCCGTTCTTGTCCACGGTCAGGTGCGCGATTGCCTTCTCATAGCTGCCGCCGTCCTGCGGGTTCCAGTCCAGGTTGGCCATCTGCTCGGCGGTCAGGCCGGCGGAGTCCGTCATGGCCGTGTTGTAGAAGAGGCCCACGGTGTCCCAGTCCTTGGGCAGTCCGTAGCGCTTGCCGTCCTGGCCCACCCAGAGCTCGGCGAGTCCCTTGGTGTAGCTCTCCAGCTTGATGCCGTCCTTGGCCACCGCCTCGTCGAGGGAGAGCAGCTGCTTCTTCGCGGCGTATTCGGGGTACTTCGAGAGGTGGTTGGTGAAGACGTCGGGGGCGGTGCCGGCGACGAAGCCGTTGGTCAGTGTGGTCCAGTAGTCATCCCAGCCGCGCTGGGTGATCTTGACCTTGATGTCTGGGTTGGCCTTGTGGAAGTCATCGGCGCACTGCTGGTAGGCCGGGAGCTGGTTGGCGTCCCACAGCCAGTAGTTGATGTCGCCCTTGGCCTCGGTGGAGGCCGGGGCGGACCCGCCGCAGGCGGAGAGGGAGATGGCGATGGCTGCAGCGGCAGCGACGGCGCCGAGGGTCTTCTTCATGGTGGACCTTTCATGGAAGTGCTTCTTTGAGGGGAATGCTTGTTGACGGGCGGTGCGTATGAAGGGCACTGAGGGTTGGGCCGGGGTTACTTGATGCCGGAGAAGCCGATGGAGTTGACCACCCGCTTGCCGAAGGCGATGAAGAGCAGGAGGACGGGCAGGGCCGCGATCAGGGTGGCGGCCATCAGGCCGGACCAGTCGGGGGCGCCCTGGGGGGACTGGGACTTGAAGACGCCCAGGCCCACGGTGAGGACGCGGACGCTTTCGTCCTGGCCCACCAGCAGCGGCCAGAAGTACTCGTTCCACTGGCCGATGAAGGTCAGCAGCGCCAGGGTGGCCAGGGGGGCCGCGGCGTTCGGGAGCACGATCTGGAAGAAGATCCGCACGTGTTTGGCGCCGTCGAGCATGGCGGCCTCTTCCACCTCGCGGGACATGGAGAGGAAGAACTGGCGCAGGAAGAAGATGGCGAAGGGGGTCATGAACAGGAACGGCAGGGCCAGGCCGGCGAAGGTGTTGAGCAGGCCGAGGTTCTTGATCATCAGGAAGTTGGGCAGGGCTGTGAAGATTGGCGGGACCATCATGGTGGCCAGGAACAGGCCGAACACCACGTTCCGGCCCGGCCAGCGCAGCCGGGAGAAGGCGTAGGCGGCCATCGCGCTGAAGAAGACCTGCCCGGCGGTGGTGACGGTGGCGAAGATGACGGAGTTCCGCAGATACAGCCAGAAATTGATGGCGGCGCCGGAGCCGCCCTCGGCGATTGCTTCCTCGGGGCTCTGCAGCCCCAGGACCCGCTTGAAGGCGCCGAGGCTGAAGTCGGCCGGCAGCAGGTTGCTGGCGTTCGAGGCCAGGGAGGCATTGCTGGACAGTGCGGTGCGGAGCATCCAGAGGAACGGCGCGATCGTCACGACGACGGCGATGGCGACGAGGGTCCAGGCGCCGACGCGGCGCCAGTTGACCGGTTTCCTGGGAGCGGGGACGCTGGAGACGGGCTTCTTACGGGAAGGGGCGGAGGTAGTCATGGCTGGGGTTCCTTAGTCCAGATCCGATTCGTTGCCCTTGAGGAACTTCATCTGGACGAAGGCCACAAGAGCGAGAATGACGAAGAGAATGACGGACAGGGCCGAGGCGTAGCCGAAGTCGGATTCACCGAAGGCCTTCTGGTAGATGTACATCTGGATCACGCGGGAAGCATTGATCGGGCCGCCGCCCGTGGTCACAGCCACGGTGTCGAAGACCTGGAAGGAGCCGATCACGGTGACCACCAGGACCAGCACCAGCACTGGGCGCAGGAGCGGCATCGTTATGCTCCAGAAGGTCCGGGTCGGGGAGGCGCCGTCGAGCGAGGCGACCTCGTACACGTGGTTGGGAATGGACTGCAGGCCGGCGAAGATCAGCAAGGCGGTGTAGCCCATGTGGCGCCAGACGTTGACGCCGGCGATGGTGGGGATGGCCCATTGCTCGCTGCCGAAGAAGGCGATGCGCGGCAGGCCCATCCAGTTGATGATTTCGTTGACGATGCCGAGTTGGTAGTCGAGCATCCAGAACCACAACAGCGCGACGATCACGTTCGCCACAAGGAAGGGCAGCAGCAGGGCGCCGCGGATAAGCGTGGACTTGGCGACGTTGTGCATCAGCAGGGCAAGTCCGAGTGCGATGGCGGTCTGGAAGCCGATGTTCAGTGCCACGTACTGGACCGTCACGGCCATGGCGTTCCAGAAGAGATCGTCCGCGAAGATCGCTGTGTAGTTTTTGGTGCCGATCCAGGTGGGATCCCCCAAGACGCTGTACTCGGTGAAGCTGAGGTAGACGCCGCGGATGCTCGGCACCAGGTAGAAGGCAACGAAGCCGAGCAAGGCCGGGGCGATGAAGAAGAGGGCGACCCTCAGGTCGCTCCGGGGCCGGCGCCGGCGGCGGGGGGCAGCGTTGCCCGTTCCCGGGCCGGTCGCCTTGCGGGCCGGGGCGGCTCCGCGGGCAGTTGTGGTGGTCATTGGTGGTTCCTCCGCAGTTACGTGGATGCTGTGACGTGGATTACAACTGAGGCTTGAATCTACACGAGTAACTTTCCAATGCGCAACCGTTTCTTTTATGTTTCCGGGCGGAAAATTTCTGCTCATCGTCTGCTATTGACTCGAGTAGAAACTGGTGTGAAACTTGCGTGCATGACTTTCTCACTAGGCATCGTCGGCGCCGGACAGTTTGCAGGCGCCTTCGCCAAACTCTTCGACGCCCATCCCGCGATTTCAGAAGTCCATGTCACCGACGTCCTGCCGGAACGGGCCGAGGCCCTCCGTGAGCGGCTCGGCCTGGCGGGGACCTATCCCAGCTTTGAGGCCATGCTCGACGGCGGCCTCGACGCGGTGGCGATCTTCACCCAGCGCTGGACGCACGGCCCGCTGGTGCTGCAGGCGCTCCGGGCGGGCAAGCATGTGTATTCGGCAGTGCCGATGGCCATCAGCGAGGACGAGATCGCCCGGATCATCGAGGCCGTCCGGGAGACGGGCCTGACCTACATGATGGGCGAGACCAGCTACTACAACCCCGCCACCGTCTATGCCCGCAAGCGCAAGGCTGAAGGCGCCTTTGGCCGCATCTTCTACGCCGAGGGCGACTACGTCCACGACATGGATCTCGGCTTCTACGAGGCCTACCAGTACAGCGGCGGGGAGGACTGGAAGAGTACCGCCAGCTACCCGCCCATGTTGTATCCGACCCACTCCACCGGCGGGGTGCTGGGCGCGATCGGCGGCCATGCCGTCAGCGTCAGCTGCATTGGCGTCCCCGACGAGCGCGGGGACGGTGTGTTCGACAAGGACGTCAGCATGTTCGGCAACGACTTCTCCAATGCCACCGCGCTGTTCGAGCTTTCAACCGGCGGGTCCATGCGCATCAATGAGATGCGCCGCGTCGGCTACCCCTCCCACCTGCGCGAAAGCCGCTTCCGTTTCTTCGGCACCGAAGCCAGCTTCGAGCAGTTAGCCCTGGTCAGTGTGTGGCAGGACAAGGAGTCTGTGACCGATGTCAGCGACGAACTGGCCACCCGGGCCACGCTCGCCGCGGACGATCCGGCGCTGGCCGGCGTCGCACCGGCCCTGCGTGACGCCTTCAGCTCCGGGCTGGCCGCCGTGCACGACGCCGGCCGGCTTCCGGCCGAGTTCCGCGGACTTCACAACGGGCACGAGGGCAGCCACCACTTCCTGGTGGACGACTTCGCCACGGCCGTCGACACGGGAACGCTCCCGCCCGTCAACGCCTGGGAAGCCGCCCGCTACACGCTGCCGGGGATCGTGGCGCACGAGTCCGCCCTCCGCGGCGGGGAGCGGTTGCCCGTGCCGGACCACGGCGACGCCCCCGTCCGGCTGCCTGCGCAGGGAACCAATGAGGAAGGCTTTGCCGGGGAACTCCGGCGGTAGCATGGTCACTGTGCCACACTCGCCCGCCTCCGCCAGGCCCACGATCACCCGAAAAGACGTGGCCAGGCTGGCGGGCGTCAGCACCGCCGTCGTCAGCTATGTGGTGAACGGCGGCCCCAAGCGGGTCTCCCCGGTGACGGCTGCGAAAGTCCGCGAGGCCATCAGCGCCCTGGGGTACCGTCCGAACGCCGCGGCGAGGGCACTGAAACTTGGCTCCAGCGAGATGCTCGGCATGGTGGTCCCGGACACCACCAACCCCTTCTTCGCCACTTTGGCCCGTGCCGTGGAGGAAGCCGCGGCGGCGCGCGGCTATGCCCTGCTGCTGGCGAACTCGGGCGGATCGGCGGCCAATGAGCGCCGCCAGGTCAGGAACCTCGCGAGCCGCCGCGTTGACGGGGTCTTCCTCTCCAGCGTGCTGTTCGAACCCGACCTGACCGAGCTGGAGCATTCGGAGATCCCCGCCGTGCTGCTCAACCACAGCACCGAGGTGCCGGGCTTCAACTCGGTCGGCGTGGAGCTGCTGGAAGGCTCCCGGCGTGCCGTCGAGCACCTGGTGGGCCACGGCCACCGCAACATCGCACTGGTCATGGGCATGAACGCCGGCAATGATCTCGATGCCCGCGAGGTCGGGTGGCAGCAGGGGCTCGCGGAGGCCGGTCTCCCGGAAGGACCCATCCTGCGCTGTGACTTCGACCGGCAGGGCGGCTACCGGGCCGGGCAGCGGCTGCTTGCGGCCGCGGACCGACCCACCGCCGTGTTCGTCAGTTCCGACCTGCAGGCCGTCGGCCTGCTGCGCGCCGTGTCCGAGGCCGGGCTTCGGGTCCCCGAGGACCTGGCGGTCTTCTCCTTCGACGGCTCGGCTGAGGCGGAGTTCAGCTGGCCGCCGCTGAGCACGGTCGCGCAGCCCGTCCAGGCCATGGCCGAGGCCGCCGTCGAAGCCCTCATTGGCTTTGACGGCGTGTCTCCCACCCGGAACAGGATCTTCCCCGTGGACCTGGTCCTGCGCGCGTCCTGCGGCTGCGCGCCGGTAGCGGCCGCGCCCGGGCCCGCCGCGCCGGTAGCGGCCGAGCCGGCCACGTAAGCTCCCCGCCGCGCACGTCGTTGCGGTTCCCGGCGTCGTTCCCTGCGGGCGTCACACCAGGATCCAAATGGACTATCGTTAGCGCTAACAGGAGCCGGAGGGCGAGCGACCAGCGGGCGCCCCGTGCCCTCCTATCGTTTGATTTCACAATTTGATTCAAGCCGGTGGACGGCACCGGAGCGAAAGGGGCCTCGCATGGGGAACAACAATGACCGGCGGCAGCCGCGGCTCGAAGACGTCGCAGCGCTGGCCAAGGTTTCCCACCAGACCGTCTCACGGGTGATCAACAACCACCCGAATGTCAGCACGGGAACAAAGTCCCGGGTCGAGGCGGCGATTGCCGAACTCGGCTACCGGCGCAACACGGCCGCCCGGAGCCTGGTGACCCGGCGCACCCAGACCATCGGTGTCCTCGCCTCCGAGCTCGGGCAATACGGCCCGGCGAATACCCTGCTGGGGGTCCAGCAAGCCGCCAGGGAAGCAGGGTATTTCGTGAGCATTGCCGCGATTAAGGGGGCCGCGGCGAAGGCCATTTGCGATGCGGTGCGGCACCTGACGGACCAGGGCGCGGACGGATTGATTGTGATCGTGCCGCACGACGGGACACTTCAGGTGCTCGAGGACCTGAACCTGGATCTCCCGGTGATCGTCGTCGGCGGAGCCGGAGAAGGGCGGTTGAGCGGCGCGATGGTCGACCAGAAGCTCGGCGCGCGGCTGGCCGTCGCCCATCTGATCAGCCTTGGCCACGAGCGGATCGGCCATGTCTCCGGACCGCTCGACTGGGTGGACGGCAAAGCCCGGGCTGACGGGTGGCGCGAGGAGTTGGCGGAAGCCGGCCTCTCCGACGAGCTTCTGGTCGAGGGGGACTGGAGTGCGGACAGCGGGTACCGGATCGGGCAGCAGCTGGCAGAACAGCGCAGCGCCACCGCAGTGTTCGTCAGCAACGACCAGATGGCGCTCGGGCTGCTGCGGGCGTTTGGCGAGAAGGGCATCCGGGTTCCGGAAGACGTCTCCGTGGTTGGCTTTGACGACCAGCCCGAATCCGCCTACTTCATGCCGCCGCTGACCACTGTGCGACAGGACTTCGAGGAACTCGGAAAGCGCTGTATGGACCTGATACGCGCCCAGGTCGAGGGTGATGCCGCCAGCGGCGCCCTGGTGGTCAAACCTGCGCTCGTGGTGCGCGCCAGCACCGCACCCCGTCCCCGTCTCTCCTAAGGGCCGAAGCCCTCCGTTCCGGCAATACGTGCCAGGCTTCTTGACAGCATGTTTGTTAGCGCTAACAATAGGGGAGTTCGCAATGTTGCGGAACCTATTGGAGGATTTGATGGACTTCTCAGTGGACGGAACCGAAAACTTTGTCATCGGCGTGGACTACGGCACGCTTTCCGGGCGGGCCGTCGTCGTCCGGGTCCGGGACGGCAAGGAACTGGGCAGCGGGGTCTTTGAGTACCCGCATGCCGTGGTCACCGGCGAGCTTCCGAAAGACACGGCTGGCGTCGCCGGCATCCGGCTTCCGGGCGAATGGGCCCTGCAGGTGCCCAACGACTACCGCGACGTGCTCCGCCGGGCTGTGCCCGCGGCGATCGCCGACGCCGGGATCGACCCGGCCGCCGTGGTGGGCATCGCCACCGACTTCACGGCCTGCACCATGGTCCCCGTCAAGGGCGACGGCACACCGCTGAACGAGCTTCCCAGATTCGCCAACCGCCCGCACGCCTACGTGAAGCTGTGGCGCCACCATGCCGCCCAGCCGCAGGCGGACCGCATCAACGCCCTGGCTGCGGAACTCGGCGAAAACTGGCTGCCGCGCTACGGCGGACTCATCTCCTCCGAATGGGAGTTCGCCAAGGGCCTGCAGTTGCTGGAGGAGGACCCGGAAAGCTACGCCGCGATGGACCGCTGGGTGGAAGCGGCTGACTGGATCGTCTGGCAGCTGTGCGGTAACTACGTCCGCAACGCCTGCACGGCCGGCTACAAAGGGATCTACCAGGACGGCCGCTACCCATCCAAGGAATTCCTGTCCGCCCTGAACCCGGACTTCAAGGATTTCGTCAGCGCCAAGCTGGCGCACACCATCGGCCGGCTCGGCGATGCAGCCGGCTATCTGACGGCCGAGGCCGCCGCCTGGACCGGACTGCCGGAAGGCATCGCCGTCGCAGTGGGCAACGTGGACGCCCACGTCACGGCGCCCGCAGCGAAGGCAGTTGAGCCCGGGCAGCTGGTGGCCATCATGGGAACCTCCACCTGCCACGTTATGAACGGTGCCGAACTGCGGGAAGTCCCGGGCATGTGCGGCGTGGTGGACGGCGGAATCGTCGACGGACTTTGGGGCTACGAAGCTGGCCAAAGCGGAGTGGGGGACATCTTCGGCTGGTTCACGAACAACGGCGTCCCGCCCGAGTACCACCAGGCAGCGGAAGCGGCAGGCCTGGGCATCCACGAATACCTCACGGAACTGGCCTCCCGCCAAGCCATCGGCGAACACGGCCTCATTGCCCTGGACTGGCACTCCGGCAACCGTTCCGTGCTGGTGGACCACGAACTCTCCGGCGTCGTGGTGGGCCAGACCCTCGCCACCAGGCCCGAAGACACCTACCGGGCCTTGCTGGAAGCCACGGCCTTCGGCACGCGCACCATCGTGGACGCCTTCCGCGACTCGGGAGTGCCGGTCAGGGAATTCATCGTGGCCGGCGGCCTGCTGAAGAACAAGCTGCTCATGCAGATCTACGCGGATATCACCGGCTTGCCGCTCTCCACCATCGGCTCAACCCAGGGGCCCGCCCTGGGGTCGGCCATCCACGCCGCCGTGGCCGCAGGTGAATACGCGGATATCCGTGCCGCTGCGGCTGCCATGGGATCGGAGCCCGGCAGCATCTATATTCCCATTCCGGAAAATGTTGCCGCCTACGAAAAACTCTTCCAGGAGTACCGCACTCTGCACGACTACTTCGGCCGCGGCGGCAACAGCGTGATGCACCGCCTCAAGGCGATCCAGCGTGCGGCCAGGCCCTCGTTTGCCGCCGCTGCGGGCGCTCCGCAGCAGAACGCCGTCCCCGCCGTCCCCGCCGGCCCGGTCGCAGAGGAAGTGTCCGCATGAGCAACCTGCTGGAAAGCATCGCGGAGGTCCGTCGCGAGGTCTGCGAACTGCACGCCGAACTCACGCGCTACGAACTGGTGGTGTGGACGGCCGGCAACGTCTCCGCCCGCGTCCCCGGTCATGACCTGATGGTCATCAAGCCGTCCGGAGTCTCCTACGCGGACCTCACGCCCGGGAGCATGGTTGTCACGGACCTCTACGGCACGCCCGCGGAGGGCGACTGGAGCAACCCCGCCCTGTCACCGTCCTCGGACACCGCCGCGCACGCCTACGTTTACCGGCACATGCCGGAGATCGGGGGCGTGGTGCACACGCATTCGACCTACGCCACGGCCTGGGCCGCGCGCGGAGAGGAGATCCCCTGCGTGCTGACCATGATGGGTGACGAGTTCGGCGGGACGATCCCGGTGGGCCCGTTCGCGCTGATTGGGGATGACTCGATCGGCCGCGGCATCGTGGACACCCTGGCCCAATCCAGCTCGCCTGCCGTGCTGATGCAGAACCACGGGCCCTTCACCGTGGGCAAGGATGCCCGCTCGGCGGTCAAAGCCGCCGTCATGTGCGAGGAAGTGGCACGGACCGTCCATATTTCCCGGCAACTCGGCGAACCCCTGCCGATCGACCCGGCCCAGATCGACTCGCTTTACGCCCGCTACCAGAACGTCTACGGCCGCTAGGCCCAAGAAACAGGCCGCTAGGCCCACAACCAGGCCCCGAAGCCGCCGTCGCCCCAACCATCCGCAGGAGAAAACATGTCCAACGCCAACAACACGTCCCTTGAACAGTACGAGGTCTGGTTCCTCACCGGCAGCCAGCACCTCTATGGCGAGGACGTCCTCAAACAGGTCGCCGCCCAGTCCCAAGACATCGCTGACGCGCTGAACGCCTCCGCCGACGTCCCGGTGAAAATCGTCTGGAAGCCCGTGCTCACGGACTCGGACGCCATCCGCCGCACCGCCCTGGAAGCCAACTCCGACGACGCCGTGATCGGCGTGACCGCCTGGATGCACACCTTCTCCCCGGCCAAGATGTGGATCCAGGGCCTGGACCTGCTCCGGAAGCCGCTCCTGCACCTGCACACCCAGGCCAACGTCGAACTTCCGTGGGCGGACATCGACTTCGACTTCATGAACCTGAACCAGGCCGCGCACGGCGACCGCGAGTTCGGCTACATCCAGTCCCGCCTCGGCATCCCGCGCAAAACCGTCGTCGGCCACGTGTCCAACCCCGAGGTGTCCCGCCAGGTCGGATCCTGGCAGCGCGCCTCGGCGGGTTGGGCGGCCGTCCGGACCCTCAAGCTGACCCGTTTCGGCGACAACATGCGCAATGTCGCCGTCACCGAAGGGGACAAAACCGAGGCAGAGTTGCGCTTCGGCGTGTCGGTCAACACTTGGTCCGTCAATGAACTCGCCGACGCCGTGCACGGCGCGGCAGAGTCCGACGTCGACTCCCTCGTCGCCGAATACGAGCGGCTCTACGACGTGGCCCCCGAACTCCGCACCGGCGGCCCGCGCCACGAGTCGTTGCGCTACAGCGCCCGGATCGAGCTTGGGCTCCGCAGCTTCCTGGAGGCCAACGGCTCGGCCGCCTTCACCACGTCCTTCGAAGACCTCGGCGCACTGCGCCAGCTGCCGGGCATGGCCGTCCAGCGCCTCATGGCCGACGGTTACGGCTTCGGCGCCGAGGGCGACTGGAAGACTGCCATCCTGGTCCGGGCAGCCAAAGTCATGGGCGCCGGGCTCCCCGGCGGCGCCTCGCTCATGGAGGACTACACCTACCACCTCGTCCCGGGCCAAGAGAAAATCCTGGGCGCGCACATGCTGGAGGTCTGCCCGTCCCTGACCGCCGCTAAGCCGCGCGTGGAAATCCACCCGCTGGGCATCGGCGGCAAGGAAGATCCCGTCCGCATGGTCTTCGACACCGATGCCGGCCCCGGCGTCGTGGTGGCGCTGTCCGACATGCGCGACCGCTTCCGCCTCGTGGCCAACGCCGTCGACGTCGTGGACCTGGAGCAGCCGCTGCCCAACCTGCCGGTGGCCCGTGCCCTCTGGTCGCCCAAGCCGGACTTCGCCACCTCCGCTGCTGCCTGGCTGACCGCCGGAGCCGCCCACCACACTGTGCTTTCCACCGCCGTCGGCATGGACGTCTTCGAGGACTTCGCCGAGATCGCCCAAACCGAACTGTTGACCATTGACGACGGCACCACGATCAGGGGCTTCAAGAAGGAACTCGCCTGGAACGCCGCCTACTACAAGCTGGCCGGCGGTCTGTGACCGGGGACGAATACGGGCTCCGGCACGGGGAGTACACCGCCGTCGTCGCCGCCCGCGGTGCCGCGCTGCGGACGCTGCAGTTCCGCGGGCGGGACCTTATCGTCCCGTTCCCGGCCGGCGGGCCCAACCCGGACTTCCGCGGCGTCATCGTGGCACCCTGGCCGAACCGGATTCCCGACGGGACGTACACCTTTGGCGATGCGGACTACGAGCTCCCGGTCAACGAACCCGACCGGCAATGCGCCCTGCACGGCTTCACCCCGGAGCTGGAGTGGAAGCTGGAGTCCCGGACGGATTCCGCCGTGGAGCTCTCCTGCGCCGTCGGGCCGGTGCCGGGCTACCCCTTCGCGTTGTCGATCACCGCCAGCTACCGGCTGGCCAGCGGGGGCCTGCACACTGCCGTCACAGCAGCCAATGTGGGGCAGCGGTCCGCGCCCTACGGGGTCTGTCCGCACCCGTATCTGCTGGCCGGGCCGGCGCCGCTGGACCAATGGAGCCTCGAGGTGCCGGCACGGACGTTCCTCGAGGTCACGCCGGACCGGCTGCTGCCGA
>NZ_KI914969.1:60234-61605 GCF_000520575.1 Arthrobacter sp. I3 | reverse complement strand
TGCTGCCGATCGCCACCCGGTCCGTTGAAGGACACGGATATGACTTCCGCGCGGCCCGCGTCATCGGTTCCACCAAGATCGACCATGCCTTCACCGACATGGTGTTCGACGGCGCCGGGCAGGCACACGTGGTGGTCCGGGACCCGGGCGGGACGGGCGTCGGCATGGCCTGGGACCGCAGCTGCGCCTGGCTGCAGCTCTACACCGGGGATGCTGAACCGCCGCTGCCCAGCCGGCTCGGACTCGCCGTGGAACCCATGACGTGCCCGCCGGATGCCTTCAACACCGGCACGGACCTCGTGCGGCTCGTACCCGGAGACCCGCACCGCGTGGCCTGGCGCATCTTCGCCGCGTGAGGGTCCGGCGGCGGTAAGAAGGAGACTGGCACCGAATGTGCGTTGACTCACATGTTTCAAGAAGCTATCTTTGACCATATTGTTAGCGATAACAATCAGCCGCAGATCCCTTGACGGCTGAACCCCCGTTCCATTCAGACCTCCGCAATCCTCCCGCTGTTACCGCCCCGCAGGGGCACGATGACGTGCAGGACTGCGATCAGGAGCAACTTCGCGGACTTTGGGTCCGCGGAAGGAGAAAATTGTGAAGATCAGGAAACTCCTGGGCGCCGTCGCGGTTGTCCTCGCTGTGACCGTAGGGGCCACAGGCTGCGGCAGCCGGCCCGGCACGGCCGCCCCGGCCGCCCGGTCCGTTGAAGGACACGGATATGACTTCCGCGCGGCCCGCGTCATCGGTTCCACCAAGATCGACCATGCCTTCACCGACATGGTGTTCGACGGCGCCGGGCAGGCACACGTGGTGGTCCGGGACCCGGGCGGGACGGGCGTCGGCATGGCCTGGGACCGCAGCTGCGCCTGGCTGCAGCTCTACACCGGGGATGCTGAACCGCCGCTGCCCAGCCGGCTCGGACTCGCCGTGGAACCCATGACGTGCCCGCCGGATGCCTTCAACACCGGCACGGACCTCGTGCGGCTCGTACCCGGAGACCCGCACCGCGTGGCCTGGCGCATCTTCGCCGCGTGAGGGTCCGGCGGCGGTAAGAAGGAGACTGGCACCGAATGTGCGTTGACTCACATGTTTCAAGAAGCTATCTTTGACCATATTGTTAGCGATAACAATCAGCCGCAGATCCCTTGACGGCTGAACCCCCGTTCCATTCAGACCTCCGCAATCCTCCCGCTGTTACCGCCCCGCAGGGGCACGATGACGTGCAGGACTGCGATCAGGAGCAACTTCGCGGACTTTGGGTCCGCGGAAGGAGAAAATTGTGAAGATCAGGAAACTCCTGGGCGCCGTCGCGGTTGTCCTCGCTGTGACCGTAGGGGCCACAGGCTGCGGCAGCCGGCCCGCGTG
>NZ_KI914969.1:39771-60134 GCF_000520575.1 Arthrobacter sp. I3 | reverse complement strand
GGCACGGCCGCCCCGGCCGCCAGCGCCGACGCCGCCGGTTCCCTCGTCGGGATCTCGATGCCGACGCAGACCTCGGAGCGGTGGATCGCCGACGGCAAGAACGTCTCGGAATCCTTGACGAAGCTCGGCTACAAAGCCGACCTGCAGTACGCCAATGATGACATCCCCACCCAGGTGTCCCAGATCGAGAACATGCTCACCAAGGGTGCCAAAGCCCTCATCGTCGCAGCCATCGACGGCACCACGCTGACCGATGTCCTCGCCAAGGCGAAGGAGCAGAACGTCAAGGTCATCGCGTACGACCGGCTCATCAACGGCACGCCGAACGTCGACTTCTACACCACCTTCGACAACTACACGGTGGGCGTCCAGCAGGCCACCTCGTTGCTGACCGGCCTGGGGCTTGTTGACGCCAGCGGCAAAAAGGTCGAAGGCAAGGGCCCGTTCAATGTGGAGCTCTTCGCCGGCAGCCCGGATGACAACAACGCCAACTTCTTCTGGACCGGCGCCATGGACACCCTCAAGCCGTACCTGGACGCCGGAACCCTGAAGGTGCCCAGCGGCCAGACCAAGTTTGAGCAGGCTGCCATCCTGCGCTGGCAGGCCCCCGTGGCCCAGAAGCGCATGGAGGACATTCTCACGGCCGCCTACAGTTCCGGCACCAAGCTCAATGGCGTCCTCTCCCCGTATGACGGCCTCTCCATCGGCATCATCTCGGCCCTGACGAGCACCGGCGGCTACGCCAAGGGAAGCCTGCCGATCGTCACCGGCCAGGACGCCGAAAAGGGTTCGGTGAAGTCCATCACCGCCGGCGAACAGTACTCCACGATCTTCAAGGACACCCGCCAGCTGGGAGCCCAGGCTGTGAAGATGGTCGACGGCCTCCTGAAGGGTCAGGAACCCGAGGTCAACGACACCAAGACCTACGACAACAAGGTCAAGGTCGTCCCTGCGTACCTGCTCAAGTCCGTCATCATCACGAATGAGAACTACAAGAAGGAACTCATCGACTCCGGTTACTACACGGCGGCCGACGTCACGTAGCCACGTCGAAGGGTGGCGGGCCGCCGTCGAGTCCGGGCCGCCACCCTTTCCCGCAGACTCCTGCAGCCGCAGGACGTCTCAGGTACTACCAGTCAGTGAGAATTGGCGATGAACACACCCATTCTTCAAATGCGAGGAATCACCAAGACCTTCCCGGGCGTGAAGGCCCTCCAGGACGTCACCCTGCAGGTGAACCGCGGCGAAGTCCACGCCATCTGCGGTGAAAACGGCGCAGGGAAATCCACCCTGATGAAGGTCCTGTCCGGCGTCTACCCGCACAGCTCCTTCGACGGCGACATCCTCTTCGAAAACGACCCCTGCAACTTCTCCAGCATCAGCGACAGCGAGAAGCGCGGAATCGTGATCATCCACCAGGAGCTGGCACTGAGCCCTTACCTGTCCATCGCCGAGAACATCTACCTCGGCAATGAACAAGCCAACCGCGGCTGGGTGAACTGGCGCAAGACCAACCTGGAGGCCGCGAAACTCCTGGCCCGGGTGGGCCTGAGCGAAAACCCGGTCACCCCCGTCCAGCACATCAGCGTGGGCAAGCAGCAGCTCGTGGAAATCGCCAAGGCACTCTCGAAGGAGGTCAAGCTCCTTATCCTCGATGAACCGACGGCGGCCCTCAACGACGAGGACTCGAGCCACCTGCTGGACTTGATCCTGCACCTGAAGGGCCAGGGTGTCACCAGCATCATCATCAGCCACAAGCTCAACGAAATCCGCAAGGTTGCGGACGCCGTCACCATCATCCGCGACGGCAAGACGATCGAGACCCTCCGCCTGGGCGACGGCGAGATCACCCAGGAACGCATTATCCGCGGAATGGTGGGCCGGGATCTGGAAAGCCTGTATCCGGACCGGGAACCACAGATTGGCGAGGAAGTCCTGCGGATCGAGGACTGGTCCGTCCGGCACCCGCAGGACTACAGCCGGGTGGTGGTCAACAACGCCAGCCTCAACGTCCGCAAGGGGGAAGTGGTGGGGCTGGCCGGACTGATGGGCGCCGGTAGGACGGAGCTGGCCATGAGCGTTTTTGGACGGAGCTACGGCACCGCCACCTCGGGGAAGGTGTTCAAACACGGCACGGAAATCAACACTTCCACCGTCTCCGACGCCATCAGGCACGGCATCGCCTACGCCACTGAGGACCGCAAGCTCTACGGTTTGAACCTCATCGAGGACATCAAGCGGAACGTATCCATGGCGGCGCTGCGCAAGCTGGTCAAGGGCGGCTGGGTGGACAAGAACCAGGAAACCGTGGTGGCCAACGACTACCGGAAGAGCATGAATATCAAGGCCCCTTCGGTTGCCGCCGTCACGGGCAAGTTGTCGGGCGGCAACCAGCAGAAAGTGGTGCTGAGCAAGTGGATGTACTCCGATCCGGACGTGCTGATCCTCGACGAACCCACCCGCGGCATCGACGTCGGCGCGAAGTTTGAGATCTACACGATCATCGCGAAGCTGGCCGCGGAAGGAAAGGCGGTCATTGTGATCTCCTCCGAACTTCCCGAACTGCTGGGCATCTGCGACAGGATCTACACCCTGTCTGCCGGGCACATCACCGGCGAGGTCCCGATCGCCGAAGCATCACAGGAAACCCTCATGCACTACATGACCAAAGAGAAGGAATAGCGAACATGTCCGCCCTCCGAGAATCCCTGGGCTTCCTGACAAGCCGCCTCCGCCAGGTTGGCATCTTTGTCGCCCTGATCCTGATCGTCCTGCTGTTCCAGATCCTGACGGACGGGATCCTGCTGGAGCCGCAGAACGTCACCAACCTGGTGGTCCAGAACAGCTATATCCTGATCCTGGCCATCGGCATGGTGATGGTGATCATCGCCGGCCACATCGACCTGTCCGTCGGTTCGGTCGCCGGCTTCATCGGCGCCTGTGCCGGTGTCATGATCGTGCACTGGGGCTGGGAGTGGTGGCTTGCTATTCCGGCCTGCCTGCTGATCGGCGCGCTGGTGGGTGCCTGGCAGGGCTACTGGATCGCGTACGTCGGCATTCCCGCCTTCATCGTCACCCTCGCCGGGATGCTGATTTTCCGCGGCCTGACACTGATCGTTCTCAAAAACCAGCAGATCACGCCGTTCCCCGGCGAACTGCGGGCGCTGGGCGGCGGCTTCCTGCCGGACATTTCCGGCGGCACTTCGGTGCTGGAGTGGCTGACGGTCATCCTTGGCGTCGGCGCCACCCTGGCGCTGGTGATCCAGGCGGTCAAGGAACGCCGGATCCGCAAGAAGTTCGAACTCGAGAACGAACCGATGGCCTGGTTCGCCACCAAGACCGCGTTCATTGCCCTGCTCATGCTGACCATCACCTTCCTGCTCGCCAGCTACCGGGGCACCCCAATCGTCCTGATCGTGCTGGCGGTCCTGGTGATCGTCTACACGGCCCTGATGAACAACAGCGTCTTCGGCCGGCACACCTACGCACTCGGCGGCAACCTGCACGCGGCTGAGCTGTCCGGCATCAAAACCAAGGTGGTCACCTTCCGGCTGTTCGTGAACATGGGCGTCCTTGCCGCACTGGCCGGCCTCGTGTTCACCGCCCGGCTCAACTCCGCCCAGCCGGCTGGCGGCACGGGCTTCGAACTGGACGCCATCGCGGCGGCGTTCATCGGCGGCGCCGCAGTCACAGGGGGCATCGGAACCGTGGCAGGGGCCATGATCGGCGGTCTCATCATGGGTGTCCTCAACAACGGCATGTCGATCCTGGGCCTCGGCACCGACTACCAGCAGCTCATCAAGGGCCTGGTGCTGCTCCTCGCCGTCGGCTTCGACATCTTCAACAAGAACCGCAGCGGCAAGGGCGGTGGGATCTCGATCATCGAGCGTCTCAAGCTGAAAACCCCGCCCGCGGCTGATGTCGACGCCGGGAAGCCGGCGGCAGAGCATCCGGTCCCGGTAGCGGCCGGAAAGTAGCACGGGATACTCCAGACTGCTGCGACCGGGGTCGGCCTCCAAGAGGCCGGCCCCGGTCGGACGTTTATTGCGGGTCTTTGCTGTGCCGCTACCGGGCCGCCGATTGCGCCGTCTGGTCCTCCGCGGCGGCGGCCGGTTCGCCGGCGATGATGGCGTCGACTTCAGCCTTTTCCTTGGCCCCCAGGTTTCGCGGGTGTTTAGCCGGCGTGGTCGTTGCCGAGTGCGATTTTCATGGGTCTCCTTCGTGCGGGACTTAGTGCAAGACGTTCAGGCGGGGTGTTGCGGGTTTGGCTATGCCGGTACTTCATCGCGCCATGGAATCGATTCCATGGCGCCGGGGCGCGTCACGGCGACAGCGGAGGCATGGCTGGCGTGGAGCATTGCCGCAGGCAGCTCGCGGTCGCTGCCGGCGAGGGATGCGGCGAGGTAGCCCACGAACGTGTCGCCGGCTCCGGTGGTGTCCCTGGCGTCCACTTTCGTCGCCGGCACATGCACGGGACTGCCGTCAACGACGGTGAAGGATCCTTCCGCGCCGGCGGTGCACACGATGGCCGGCCCCAGGACGGGCGGGAGCGACGTGACCAGGTCCCGGTGGTTTCCTTGGATTCCGGCCAGGCCGGTGAGGCCGGCGAGAACCTGGATTTCCTGTTCGTTCACCACCAGGAGGTCGACGTCCTCGAGCAGCGCCTCGATCTGCCGGGGGGCCGGGGCGGCGTTGAGGATGACGAATGCCCCGCGATTCTTCGCGGTCCGCGCGGCCTGCCGGACCAGCGCCGTCGGGATTTCCAGCTGCAGGACCAGGACGTCGCCGGCCTGGACGGCGGCGAGTCCCGCTTCGACGTCGGCGGCGGTAAGCCCGGCGTTTGCGCCCGGACTCACGATGATCTGGTTTTCGCCCTGGTCATCGACCGCGATGACCGCCGTTCCGGTGGCGGCGGTGCCGCTGACCCGAACGTGGCCGGCATCGATGCCGGCCTCGGCGAGGACCTCAAGAATCCGCCGGCCATGGGCGTCGTCGCCGACGGCGCCGGTGAACGTCACCGCGGCGCCGGCCCGGGCGGCCGCGACGGCCTGGTTGCCGCCCTTGCCCCCGGGGCTGTACGTTGCGTCCGAGCCCCGGACGGTTTCGCCTGCCCGGGGCAGGGCGCTGACGCGGATGTTCTGGTCGATATTGAGGCTTCCGACCACAAAAACCGTGCTCACTGGACCTGCTCCTTCGGTGGTGCGGGACGGTGCCCCAAGCCGCAATACATAGGGGCGGAATTGAGGGGCGCTGCCGTCACGATGACGTTGGTCCCGGTGGAACGGAGCGCGCGCGCCTGGGCGTTGGGGTGGAAGTCTAGCTGGGTGACGGCGGCGGCCACCCTCTGGCGGGACTCGGCGGAGGTTGCCGGGTTTCCGGAGAGCACCCTGGACGCCGTGGCGGGGGAGGCGCCGGCCAGTGCCGCCGCGTCCTTGGTGTGATGGATGTTCCCGTCACTGCTGCCGCCTCTCGCGCTCAAACCAATTCATGGAATCGATTCCATGGAATCGTTCACTCGCCGTGGACGGCGGCCTGGCGCTCCTCGGACCGGTTCAAATAGGCCAGCAGCAGCGCGCCGGCTTGGTCCAGGTCTCCGGCTTCCAGGGCGGTGCAGATTTCCTCGTTGTCCGGCAGGTAGCCCCGGTAGAAGTGCGCGTCCACGGTGGCCTTGTGGAAGAACAGCCGCATCTCGGCCAACACCTGGGACATGATCGTGTCCAGCCGCCGGCTGCCTGCCAGGGCCACGATCGCGCCATGGAAATGCTGGTTGGCGCTGCCCAGGGCCTCCTCGTCATTGGCGGCGGCGGCGGCCTTGCCCTCTTCAACGGCAGCGCGGACCGCGGCCACGCGCTCCGGGCTCCCGCCGCCGCGGATCGCACTGACTTCAATGGCGCGGCGCACGGTGTAGACGTCGTGGACGTCACCGGCCTCGAGTCTGGCCACGAAGACGCCGCGGTTGGGGTGCCGGACCACCAGGCGCTCGGCCGCCAGTTCGGCGAAGGCCTCGCGGACCGTGTTGCGGGAGACGCCCAGGTCTTCGGCGATGGTCGACTCCGTGAGCCGGGCTCCCGGCAGGAGCAGGCCCTCCGCCAGTTGCAGGCGCAGCTCGGCCGCCACCCGGTCCGCCACGGACGGGACGGCCACGCGCAGCCGCGCCGCAGCTGCGCCGAGGGCGGAGACGGCAGCTGCATCGGGAGTGGTCATAGTGCCGAATCTACACGATTGTCCCGATGTTGAATCGTCGGATTGTTGAACAATCCGTGAAATTGATGCATCCTAGTAGGGGGCTATCATGAGACGAGGATCACAAATGGCAACCATTGACCTGAACAGCGACGTTGGCGAGTCCTTCGGCCGCTGGACCCTGGGCGACGACTCGGCGATGTTCCGCTCGGTCTCCAGCGCCAACGTGGCGTGCGGATTCCATGCGGGCGACCCGAGCGTCATCCGCCGGACCTGCCGCGAGGCGATTGGCGCCGGCGTCGTGATCGGCGCCCACGTCGGCTACCGCGATCTGGCCGGGTTCGGCCGCCGCTTCCTGGACATCGACCCGATCGAACTGGCCGACGACGTTGTCTACCAGATCGGTGCGCTGCAGGCGCTGGCCGCCGTCGAGGGCGGCACGGTCAAGTACGTCAAGCCGCACGGCGGCCTCTACAACGCGATCGTCTCGCACACCGCCCAGGCGAAGGCCGTCGTCGACGCCGTGAAATCCGTTGACCCGAACCTGCCCATCCTGGGCCTGCCGGGCTCGGAAGTGCTGCGCCTGGCCGAGGCCGCCGGCCTCCGCGCGGTGACCGAAGCCTTCGCGGACCGGGCCTACAACCCGGACGGCACCCTCGTGTCCCGCACGCTCCCCGGAGCCGTGCTGGAGGACCCCGCTCTCGTCACTGAGCATGTCCTCCGGATGGCCACCGATTCCGCCATCCGCACCATCGACGGCTCCATCCTGAAAATCCACGCCGAGAGCATCTGCGTGCACGGTGACTCCCCAGGGGCCGTCGCCATGGCCGCTGCTGTCCGCGAAGCGCTCAACGCCGCGGACATCACCACCGCCGCCTTCGTCTAGGCCGCAGCTTCACCGCTATACACCCGGTTCCGCCGGGACCAACCACTTAAACCCAAGCAACAGGCAGCACCCCGCACACCTGGAGGAAACCATGACTGCAGCACCGCACCAGGCCACCCCGGCCGCCGGCAAGAGGAGGATCCCGCCCGGTGCCCTCAAGGCCTACGTCGCGAGCCTCACCGGCACTTCACTGGAGTACTACGACTTCGCGATCTACTCCGTGGCCTCGGCCCTGGTGTTCCCCAAGGTCTTCTTCCCGGGCAACGACGAATACGTCGGGCTGCTGCTGTCCTTCTCGACCTTTGCGGTGGGCTACCTCGCCCGTCCCATCGGCGGCGTGATCTTCGGCCGGCTCGGTGACAAGGTCGGTCGCAAGCACGTCCTTGTGACCACCCTGCTGCTGATCGGCATCGCAACGGTGATGATCGGCGCGCTCCCGGGTTACGCCACCATCGGTATAGCCGCACCCATCATCCTCGTGTTGCTGCGCCTGGCGCAGGGCATCGGCGTCGGCGGCGAGTGGGGCGGGGCCGTGCTGCTCTCGAGCGAATTCGGCGACGCCAAGCGGCGCGGCTTCTGGTCTTCCGCCGCGCAGATCGGCCCGCCCGCCGGCAACCTGATGGCCAACGGCGTCCTGGCCGTGCTCGCCGCGACGCTCACCAACGAAGACTTCCTCTCCTGGGGCTGGCGCGTGGCCTTCCTCGCCTCGGCCGTGCTGGTGGGCTTCGGCCTGCTGATCCGGCTCAAGCTCGAGGAAACCCCCGTCTTCAAGGCCATCCAGGCCCACGGTGAACAGCCCAAGGCCCCCATCAAGGAGGTCTTCACCAAGGAGCCGCGCGCCCTCGTGGCCGCCGCCCTGTCCCGCATCAGCCCGGACGTGCTGTACTCCCTGCTCACCGTCTTCATGGCCGTCTACGCCACCAAGCAACTGGGCATGAGCACCAGCAACGTACTGACCGCCATCCTGATCGGCTCCGCCTTCCAGCTGGTCCTGATCCCCGCGGCGGGCGCCCTCACGGACCGCGTCAACCGCCGCCTCGTGTACGGCATCGCCGCCGTCGGAACGGCCGTGTACGTCCCGCTGTTCTTCGTCATGATCCAGGACAAGTCGGTCCTCACACTGACTATCGGCATCGTGATCGGGCTGGCCTTCCACGCCTTCATGTACGGCCCGCAGGCTGCTTACATCACCGAGCAGTTCCCGGCCCGGCTGCGCTACGCCGGCAGCTCGCTGGCCTACACGCTGGCCGGCGTGGTCGGCGGCGCCATCGCACCGTTGGTCTTCACCGCCCTCTTCGCTGCCAGCGGCAACTGGTTCCTGATCGCCGGCTACCTCGCGGTCGCCTCGATCGTGACGGTGATCGGGCTGGTCATCGGGCGCAATCCGCATACCGACGAAGAAGAGCGGCTCCTGCAGGAAGCCCGCGCCTGAGCGGCGCGGGTCCTGTCCACCGGCACCGGCACAATGATTGAGGCAACTCGTGATTGAGACAGCAGGGGAACCCCTGAAGGCACAAGAGCCCGCAGCCCACAAGGTCCGCTCCGTGCGGGCCGTGGGAACGCGCGCGGTCCTGGCCGAGCTCTCCGGCACCCAGGACGTGCTTGCCCTGCAGGCGCTGCTGCTGGAGAAGCCGCTGCCGGGCCAGCAGGACATCCTGGCCGCGGCCGAGACCGTCCTGGTCAAGGCCGAATCCCCGGCCTCGGCCCGGCGCATCGCCGCCCGCCTGATGCAGCTCGACCTCACCGCACCCGTCCAGCGCGACGGTGAGCTGGTGGTCATCGACACCGTGTACGACGGCGAGGACCTCGCCGAAGTCGGACGGCTCACCGGTCTGGGAACCGACGGCGTGATCGCCGCCCACTCCGGGCAGATCTGGACCGTGGCCTTCGCCGGCTTCGCCCCCGGCTTCGGGTACATGATCGGGGAGAACCAGCAGCTGGAAGTGCCGCGCCGCAGCTCGCCCCGCACCGCAGTTCCCGCGGGGTCCGTGGCGCTGGCCGGCAACTACTCGGCCGTGTACCCGCGCCGTTCCCCGGGCGGCTGGCAGCTGATCGGGCGCACCAACGCCAAGATGTGGGACCTGGACCGGGAGCCGCCCGCCCTGGCCGCCCCCGGCCACCGGGTGCAGTTCCGTCCGGTCCGGGATGCACTCGCCCTCGCGGCCGAGCCAGTAGCGGAGCCCGCTGTCGAGCCGGCCGCGGCGCCTGCGGTCGAGGGCACCGCGCCGGAACCGGTTGCCGGGCAGGATGTCACGGCCGGGATCCGGATCGTTTCACCGGGACTTCAGAGCCTGATCCAGGACCTCGGCCGGGACGGCCACTCCGGGCTGGGCGTCTCCGCCGCCGGCGCGCTGGACCGGGCCTCGCTGCGCCGGGCCAACCGCCTCGTCGGCAACGCCCCCGGCGCAGCCGGCATCGAGACCGTCGCGGGCGGACTCAAGGTCCAGGCCGTGGGGGACCAGGTCCTCGCCGTCGCCGGGGCGCCGTCGGAACTGAGCATCGCGTCCGCTCCGGACGACGCCGGCGATACGTGGCAGCGCACCGTGCCGGTGGCCGCTCCCTTCGCGCTGCTCGACGGCGAAACGCTCAGCATCGGTGCGCCGCACAGCGGCTTCCGCAGCTACCTCGCGGTCCGCGGCGGGGTGGATGCCGCCCCGGTACTGGGCAGCCGCTCCACGGACACCATGTCCGGGATCGGTCCTGCGCCCCTGGCCGCCGGGCAGCACCTGGGCGCCGGCGGAGAGGCCGACAGCGGCGTCGTCGGAAATCCCGAACTGCAGCCGGACTACCCGGGCACCGGGGTAACCGTCCTCGACGTCGTCCCCGGCCCCCGCGCCGACTGGTTCGATCAGGCGGCACTGGATTCGTTCACCGCCCAGGACTGGGCCGTGCTGCCGCAGTCCAACCGCGTCGGCATGCGGCTGGACGGTACGCCGCTGCAGCGCAGCCGCCAGGGCGAACTGCCCAGCGAAGGCACAGTCGCCGGTGCCCTGCAGGTCCCGCCGGAGGGCCTGCCCGTGCTCTTCCTGGCCGACCATCCGATCACCGGCGGCTACCCGGTGATCGCCGTGGTGGTCGACTCCCAGCTGGACCTCGCCGCCCAGGTCCCGATCGGCGGCAGGATCCGCTTCCGCTGGGCCGAATCCGCCACCACCGAACACCCCACCGAACACGGCACTGCTGAACACCCCACCCAACACGGCACTACTGAACACGCCACCACCACAGAAGAAGCGAGTAACTGATGCGCAAGGTCCTGATCGCCAACCGTGGAGAAATCGCGGTCCGCATAGCCCGGGCCTGCGACGACGCGCAGCTGGCGTCCGTCGCTGTCTACGCCGACATCGACGCCGACGCCCTGCACGTCTCGGCCGCGGATGAGGCGTTCAGCCTGGACGGCAACTCGCCAGCGGACACGTACCTGAACATCCCCAAGCTCCTCGCCGTGGCGGCCCAGTCCGGTGCGGACGCCGTCCACCCCGGCTACGGCTTCCTCTCCGAGAACGCCGACTTTGCCCAGGCCGTCCTCGACGCCGGGCTGACCTGGATCGGTCCGACGCCGGACGCGATCCGGCTGCTCGGCAACAAGATCACGGCCCGCGACGCGGCCGTCCGGGCCGGCGCACCCCTGGTGGCCGGCAGCGACGGTCCCGTCGACACGGCGGCCGAGGCCCGCGCCTTCGCCGAAGAGCATGGCCTGCCGATCGCCATCAAGGCCGCCTTCGGCGGCGGTGGCCGCGGCATGAAGGTGGTCCGGGTCATCGACGAGGTCGAGGAAGCCTTCGACTCCGCCGTCCGGGAAGCCGTTGCCGCCTTCGGGCGGGGCGAGTGCTTCGTGGAGCGCTACCTGGACCGTCCGCGCCACGTCGAGGCACAGGTCCTGGCGGACGCGCACGGCAACGTCGTGGTCGTCGGAACCCGCGACTGCTCCCTGCAGCGCCGGCACCAGAAGCTCCTGGAAGAGGCCCCCGCGCCGTTCCTGACCGACGAGCAGACCGCCCTGATCTACGACGCCGCCAAGGCCGTCTGCCGGGAAGCGGGCTACTCCGGCGCCGGCACGGTGGAATTCCTCGTCGCGGCGGACGGCACCGTGGCCTTCCTGGAGGTCAACACCCGGCTCCAGGTGGAGCACCCCATCACCGAGGAAACCACGGGGATCGACCTCGTCCAGGAACAGTTCCGGATCGCCGCGGGCGAGCCGCTGCGCCTGACCGAAGACCCGGCACCGCGCGGACACGCCTTCGAGTTCCGGCTTAACGCCGAGGACGTGGGCCGCGGCTTCCTGCCCTCGCCCGGCACCATCGGCGAATTCGCCGGCCCCACCGGCCCGGGCATCCGCCTCGACACCGGCGTCCGCTCCGGGTCTTTCGTCGCGCCGCAGTTCGATTCCCTGCTCGCGAAGCTGATCGTCACCGGCGCGGACCGCCAGCAGGCCCTGCGCCGTGCCCGCCGGGCCCTCGCCGAAATGCGCATCACCGGCGTCGCCACCGTGCTGCCCTTCCACCGGGCCGTGCTGGAATCCCCGGACTTCACCTCCGAGGACGGCCTCGGCATCCACACCCGCTGGATCGAAACGGACTTCGCGGACAGCATCCCTGCCGATCCCGACTACAGCACCACCGCGCCCGACGGCGAACGCCGCACCATTACGGTCGACGTGGACGGCAGGCGCCTTGCCGTCGGCCTTCCGGCCGATCTGCTGGACGCCTGGGCCCGCTCGGGCAGCTCCGCTCCCGCCGGGGTGTCGGTAGCGTCCGACGGCGGTGCCGCCGCCGCTGGCGACCCGGGGGAGCTGCGCGCGGACATGGCAGGGACAGTCGTTAAATGGCTCGTCGAGCCGGGAGCCGAAGTCTCGGCCGGGGACCCGGTGGTGGTCCTTGAGGCCATGAAGATGGAAACCCAGGTCTCCGCGCACCGGGACGGCACCGTCACCGACGTCCGCACCAAAGCGGGCGGGGTTGTCACGGCCGGCGCGGTGCTCGCGCTGATCGGGTAGCCGCGTTCTGCCGATATTTGGCGAGTGGGTGGGCCGTTTCCGCCAGCGGAAACGGCCCAGTCTCGTTCGAGCGAGGTGTGGCTATGCCTCCAGCCCGAGCCCGCGCCTGCCGATGGGGTTGAGCTCCTTCTCAAGGAACCGGTTATCCCAGTCGGCTTCATAGTGCTCTTCGGGAAAATCCCGGGGTGAGCGTCCGGCTTTGAAGTCCTCGGCCACGACGGCAGGCACTGGCAGAGCGCGAGTCCGGGGCGATGCGCGGCTTCGACGACTTCCTGGTGGTTTATGTCGGTGCCGGCATCGGCGCAGCACTCGTCATGGGCGGCGAGGTGCGGCGCGGATCGCACGGCATCGCCGGCGAGATCGCCTACCTGCGGCAGAACGGCCGGACCCTGATGGAGCGCCTGCTCGGTCCCGGAATCACCACGGCCGGCGGGCTTTTCCTCGACACGGACCGATACCGCGGTCTCTTTGCGGAACAGCCTGACTCCCCGGCGGCCGTAGACTTCCTCGAACTTCTCGGCGAAGCCATCGGAAACACGGCCACCCTGAGCGATCCCGCGGCGGTCGTGCTGAGCGGGCCGCTGGTGGACTGCCCCGCGTTTGTTGACAGGCTGCGTGCCAGCCTCTTGCCGCACCTTCTGGAACCCTCAACCATGGTGACCGTCAGTGATCTCGGTACGGAAGGGCCCCTGGCCGGGGCCTCACTGCACGCCCGTGAAACGGCAGTGGAAGGGATCTGGGCAGAATACCGCCGGTGATCTCCGGGTGATCTTCACGCGATCAGCCGGTCGCGGCCGAACAACCTTCACAACGGGAACGGCCGGGCACGCTGGGGAGCGTGCCCGGCCGTGTGTCCGGCGTTTGTGGTTGTTGTCCGGTCAGGTCCGTGACTCTGAGAGGGCCGGAGCGGCCTGGACCTGCTGGGCGGGTGGCTGTGCGCGGCGGTTGAGCCACATTTCGAAGACGTCGCTGGTGTGCCACTCGAAGGAGGCGAGCACCGGGGTGCCGTTGATGTCGTAGTCGACCTCGTCGAAGTACAGCAGCGGGACGCCTTCTTTGACCTGGAGCTGTGCGGCCTCAGGGGGTCCGGCGAGGACGGGGAGCAGCTTGGCCCGCCCGTTCCGGACGCCGTAGTTGAGGGTCTCGAGCAGGTCGAACAGGGACGGACCGAGGTTGGACCGGGCCGCTTCGGGCACGAGGGCCAGAGGGACGCGGTCGAGGCTGTAGACGACCGGCCGGGCATCGGCGAACCGGACCCGTTCGACGATGACGACCTCGGCCCCGCGGTCCAGGCGGAGCCGGGCCCGGTCGCCGTCATCGGCGGGTACCACGCGCTGGGAGACGATCCGGATGCTGGGGGTGAACCCGGCGGCCTGAATCATCGCGGTGTAGCTGACGTTCAGGTCCAGCGCGTGGCGCTGCGGCACCCTGGTGACGTAGGTGCCTTTGCCATGGAGGCGGGAAAGGTACCCGGCGTCGATCAATGCCCGGTAGCCTTCGCGGACCGTGGCCCGGCTGACCGCGAACTTCACCGACATTTCGTCCTCGTTGGGGAGCCGGTCGCCGACGTTATACGTGCCGTTGCTGATGAGCTCGGTGAGTTCATCTCGAACTTGTTCTGCAAGATTTGGCCGGCGACCTGACATGGTGTCCTCCCTGGGGCAATAAATCCAGTGTACTGGCGGTGCGGGTTCTGGTTAGACGCGGGCGCCGGCGGCGACGTCGGCGTAGGACAGGGCGGTGCGGACCTGGGACACGACGTCCTTTTCGCCGGGGAGCTTGCCGTCGAAGATGGCCGCGCCGATGGTGAAGCCCCAGACGCCGGCTTCGGCGAGACCGCGGATCTGGTCCTCGTTGACGACCGAGCCGGCAGCGATGGTGGGCCCATCGACAACGCGGGCGACGGCGGCGGTGAGTTCCAGCGGATCGACGGTGGCGTGGCGGTAGGCGAGCAGATCCACGCCGTGGACGCCCTCGAGCTTGGAGAGTTCGGCGGCGTGCGCGGTGATCTCGTCGATGGTGCCGAGCAGTGCGCTGGGGTGCCCGGCGACGCGGCCGGGGAAGGGGGCGAACTTGATTCCGGTGCCGGCGAGCTTCTCGACGGCCTCGGCGGCGAACTTGCCGCCCACGATCCAGTCCACGCCGGCGGCTATGGCGGCGTCGATGGAGTCCATCTCATCAGCCTTGTCGACCGAAACCACCTCGAGGTAGACCACCAGGTCCGCGGCGTGCGCGGCGGCGGTCAGCTCACGGGCCTTCTCGGCGGTGGCGCCGACGTCCTTGAAGCCGATGTGGCGCAGCCCGGTGTCCTTGACCTGCTCGAGGACCTCCAGGGCGTTGTCGACGGTGCGGTCGTTGTGGGTGAGCATGAAGATGAATTCAGACATTGTTCTTGTTCTTTCGCTTGTGGTGGGTGGTGCCGGGTGGGTGCTGCTGCTGGTGGGGTGGTGCGTGTGTGGGTCAGGCGGGGAGGAGTCCGCGGACGTCGTCCAGGACGTGGGTGGGCAGGATGCCGGAGGCGGCGAGGTGGTCATCGGTGGTCGCTCCGGACATCACCAGGGCCGAGGCCATGCCGGCATTCAGGCCCATGGCGACGTCGGTCAGGAGCCGGTCCCCGACCATCACGGCCTCGTGGGCCGGGACGCCGAGGCGGTGCAGGAAGGCGTTGGCCATGTGGACGCTGGGTTTGCCGACGATCGCTTCGGCGCGTCCGCCGGTGCAGGCCTCGATGGCCGCAAGCATCGCGGCACAGTCGGGCAGGCCGCCGTCGGGGGTGGGGCAGTAGGGGTCGGGATTGGTGGCCACGATCACGGCGCCGGCCTTCACGGCCTGGTAGGCGCGGGTGAGTTTGTCGTAGTCGAAGGTCCGGTCGAAGGAGACCACCACGACGTCGGTCTGGGCCGGGTCCTCGGTCAGGGTGAACCCGGCGCCGCGCAGCGATTCGATCAGGACCGGTTCGCCCACGGCCAGGACACGGGCCCCGGGATGGCGGCCGGCGAGGTACAGGGTGAGAGCGTCGAGCGCGGAGATTACGTCCTGGGCCTGGGCCGGGATGCCGAGCCGGGTCAGCTTCGCGGCGTAGGCCTCGGCGGTCTCGAGCGGCTTGTTGGTCACGAAGACCACCCGGGCCCCGGAGTCGCGCAGCGCCGCCACGACGGTGTCCGCGCCCTCGATCAGGTCATCGCCCAGATACAGCGTGCCATCCAGGTCGAAGGCGTAGCCCCGGTAGAGCGGGGCCGCTTCGCGGCGGCCGGTTTCTTTGGCCAGTAGTTCAACGGGCATCGTTGCCCTCCTTTCGGCCCCTTGCGGGGCACAATACAAGTCTAACGTTAGACGTCTAGCGACTCAAGTCGATGATGGAATCTTTGGAAGAAAGTTTCGCGGTGTGGTGCTGGTGGTGCTGGTGCCGGGCGGGGGCTGCCGGGTCGCGGCGCCCCCGCCGGGCGGTCGGCCAGATCAGCCTGGTGGGCTGGCCGGGCTGTCGGGCTTTTTGGTGGGGCTGGGTTGGTCAGGCGTCTGCGGTGAGGGCCTGGTCGGTGAGGGCGAGTTCTTCTTCGGCGGTGTAGTTGCCGACGCGCTTGCGGCCGACGGCGAAGTAGTAGGCCATGAACAGGGCCACCATGATCACGGCGATGACGAACGCGAGGGGGAAGCTGACCAGGGCTGCGGGGATCAGGATCCCGGCCAGGATCAGTGCGATCCACATCGTGACGCGTCCACCGCGTGCCTTGTAGGGGCGGTGCAGGTCGGGGCGCTTCTTCCGCAGCACCAGGGCTGCGGCCATCATCAGCATGTAGGACACGGCCGCGACGAGCACGGAGAGAGTGACCAGGACCGGGATGGCGTCCGGGAGGATGGTGGCGCCCAGGATGACGAAGACGAAGCCGATGACGCCGGGCACGATCAGCGAGCCGACCGGAGCGTGATGCTTGTTGAGCTTGGACAGTGATGCCGGCAGGTAGCCTGCACGGGACAGGGCGAAGGTCTGGCGTGAGTAGGCGATCACGATCGCGTGGAACGAGGCGACCAGGGCGGCGAGGCTGAAGATCGCGATCACCGGGACGATCCAGGTCTGGGATCCCACGACGTTGGACAGGGCCACGGTCAGCGGGGCCGCTGCGCCGGGGAAGTCGGACCCGCCGACGCCGGCGGCGACGGTGAGGGTGCCGAGGCCGATCACGGCGAGGGTGATGAAGGCCATGATCAGGGCCTTGGGGATGTCCTTGGCCGGGTTCTTGGTCTCTTCGGCAGCCATGGGGAGGCTTTCGATGGCGAAGAAGAACCATGCGGCGAGCGGCAGGGTGGCCCAGAGGCCGCCGATGCCGTTGGGTAGGATGGCTCCGCCCGAGTAGGCGTTCAGGTTATCCAGTGACATCTTCGGCGCACCGATCACCATGAAGACAATGAGGCCGACGACCGCGACGGCGGTGAACACGAATTCGATCTTCATCGAGTTGCCGGCGCCCAGGAGATGGACCACGGTCGAGCCGATGTAGAGGACTGCGGCGCTGACCAGGACCGGCACGTCGGGGAAGAGGACCTGCACGTAGGCGCCGACGGTCAGCGCCACCGCTACCGGGGCAAACACGAATTCCAGAAGGACGCTGACTCCGGCGAGGTAGCCCCAGACCCGGCCCAGTGCTGTGCGGACGTAGGCGTAGGCTCCACCGGCGTGGGGTACTGCTGCGGACAGTTCGCCGATCACGGTTGAGAGGCCGGCGTAGAGCAGGCCCATGATCGCGATTGCGATCAGGTAACCCCAGTAGCCGGTCAGGCCCAGGCCCGCGTTCCAGCCGTAGTAATCACCGGAGATCACGGCGCCGACGCCGATGCCCCAGAGCAGGACGGGCCCTGCAACCTTGTGAAGATTCTTCTTCTTGTGCTCCGCCTGCACTGGCGAAATTGTGGCTTGTGACACTGACCTGCTCCTTTGCGGGTTGTATCCATCATCGGCGCCACGGGAGGTGGGCCGTCTGATGTTTGACGAGGAAGCCGCGGGATTGCTCCGGTGGCTGGGTGCCGGGCTGAAATCAGCGCTCCGGGACCGGGTGTTACGAAGGGGTGTTACGAACGGCCGCCGCGGGGGCGGCGGGCCTGGCTTTTCTCTGGCGTCATCGGCAGGGAAAGTGTCCGGAAGGGGCTTTCGCGACCTTGTTCATCAAGCATACCAAGTCGTTAGACGTCTGACAAGAGTAAAATATTTGTTGTTTTCCGGGACGGTTAGGCGTGCAGGCCGGCCGCCGCGCGGGCGGCAGGAACTGCCCTTTTCATGACAGCATCTGCAGAGGCGTCATCGGGTACGGAGATCGCTTCCCGCTGGAGGCGCACGAATTCCTGATAGCGCTCCAGTTCGTCGTCGACGTCTTGCGCAGTCCAGTCCAGGGCCGGGGCCACGGCCCTGGCAACCTCGGACGCGGCTTCTTCCCCGAAGTCCTTGGATTCAATGGAAATACGCAGGCGGCGCTCAAGGACGTCCTCCAAATGCAGGGCCCCCTCGTGCGTCACCGCGTACAGCGCTTCAGCCAGAAGGGCGCCGCCGCCGCCGCAGATCTCCAGCCCGAGCACCCTGTTCTCGGCCACAGGCTTCAAGACTTCAGTGGCCATGTTTCCGTATCGACCGACCAGGCGGGCTGCGTGGCTGGACGGCAGTCCGAGGGTTTCGAGCATGTAGGCGCAGACGCTTTCAATCTCGGCGGCAACGAAGTTTTCGCCACCGAGGAGGGGCAGGTCCAGTGTTTGTGAGGGGCGGGCAGTGCTTCGCCCCCGTGTCGCGGCGTCCACAGCGTCCTTTGCCATGACCCTGTAGGTGGTGAGTTTGCCGCCGGCGATCACCGCGATGCCCTCGTGGGGCACGTCAACGACGTGTTCCCTGCTCAGCTGCGCGGTCGAGCCTGCCTTGCCTTTCACGAGCGGGCGGAGTCCGGCGTAGACACCGAGGATATCCTCGTGGACGATCGGGACCTCGAGCACCTTGTTGACGTGATCGAGCAGGTACTGGACGTCCGCGGAGGTGGCGGAGGGATTCGTTTTTCCCAGGTCCCATGGCGTGTCGGTGGTGCCGATGATCCAGTAGTTGCCCCAGGGGATGACGAAAAGGACACTTGCCCCTGCCCGCAGGATCAATCCCATGGTGGACGGGAAGCGATCACGGTCAACGAGGATATGAACCCCCTTGGACATGGTGACTTCGACTGCCGAGTCGACGCCGATCATGGTTTGCGATTCTGCGGTCCACACACCCGTTGCGTTGATGATGGAGCGGGCCCGCACCTCGAACCGCTCACCCGTCTCTTCATCCGAGACGAGTACTGTGTGGTCCGCGCTGCCGGTGCCGGGCATGATCTCCACTGCGCCGGCGCGATTCATCGCATGGACGCCCCGTGACACCGCAGTGCGCACGATCGTTGCGACCAGCCTGGCGTCATCGACCTGGGCATCAAAGTAGCTGATGCCCCCACGGCATGCAGCACGGTTCAGGCCGGGCAGTTCAGCCCTGACGCGCTTGCGGCTGAGGTGGCGGTGCAGTCCGACGCCCGGGTGGCGGCCGCCGGCATAGCTGAACAGGTCATACAGGGCCATCCCGGCCCCCACATAAAACCGCTCAGCCAGCGGCGCGGTGACGGGGTAGAGGAACGAGACGGGCCTGACGAGGTGGGGTGCGATTGTGCGCAGGAGAAGGCCGCGCTCCACAAGGGCCTCCTTGACCAGCTTGAAGTTGAGCTGCTCAAGGTAGCGGATTCCGCCGTGCACCAGCTTGGAGGACCGGCTGGAAGTGCCGCTGGCCCAGTCACTCTTCTCGATAATGCCGACCGTGAGTCCCCGCGATGCCGCATCGAGGGCAGCGCCGGCGCCGACAACGCCGCCGCCAATAACAAGCACGTCGAGTACTTGTGACTTCATCGCAGCGCGGGCTGCTTCGCGTTGCGCAGTGTTGAGTCGCCCGGTTCCGGGGGAAGTGGCGGTCTTGCTCATTGTGGCCTCCATGGGTCTGCCTGCCTTTCGTGGCCAGGCTTCATCAGCATCAAATGTCATTAGACGTCTGACGAATAAAAGTTGGTGTTGTTTGTTTGGGAACTGGTTTCGCGTGCGGTGAGGTCCGGCGTTTACAGTCCGGCGCCGATCCGTTCCGCTTCGGCGAGGGCGGCCAGGACGTCGGTCTTCGTCCACGCTCCGGTGAGGTAGGCGAGGTCGGCGATGTTGAAGCGGTTGCGCATGAGGTGGCAGTTCGTGAGCGCCCACATGACGTCGTCTTCCTTGCTGGGGTTTTCCAGTTCGGAGAAACGGGTGGGCGCGCCGGCGGCGCGGAGCGCCGCGACGATTGCTTCCGGTTCGCCCAGAAGGCCCGAGAGCACCTCGGCGTGCGCCGGCCAGGTTGCGGCGGCGTCGCGGATTTTGGCGCCGGCGTCGACGGTACGGAGGTGTTCGAGTTTCTTGGAGTAGTCGGACCAGCACTCGTTGCTCGTGGAGCCGGCCTCGTCCATCCAGTCGAAGGCCTCCCGGACGGTGCGTTCGGCGTCGTCCGGCTCGGGGAGCCGGACGGTGCCGAGGCTTCCGGTGCGGAGCTTCTCGTTCATGTTCCGCCAGAGGATCGCGACGACGACGGTCGCGACGCCGACCTGGGCGCCGTGGTGGGCGGTTGCGGTGCCGCGGGCGGTGTTGGCCATGTCCAGCAGGTGGCTGATGACGTGTTCCATGCCGGAGGACGGGGAGGTTTGTCCCGCGACGCCCATCGAAATGCCCGACAAGGTCACGAACTTGGCCAGCGTCGACAAGGACTCCGGGTCGGAGGTCCCCACGCCGGGGGCGAGGCCCAGGAGTTCGGCGCCGTGGCGGCGGGTCATGGTCGCGGCCTCGGCGGAGTAGCCGCGGTCCATCTCGACGAGGGAGGACAGGTACCAGTCCGCGGGGGCGGTGAACATCGAGATCATGTCGCCGAGTCCGGAGCGGTTCAGCAGTGCCGGCGCCCCTTCCAGGACGTTGCTGTCGACCACGAGTGCGCTGGGCCAGCCGGAGTGGGCGGTGCGCTTGACGCCGTTGATCAGCAGCACGGACTGGTCATCGGCGAAGCCGTTGACGGAGGCGGCGCTTTGCACGACGACGTGCGGCCGGGGCCCGGCGGCGACCTTGCCGATGTCGCACAGGGTGCCGGAGCCGATGGTGACGATGACGTCTGCGCCGGCACAGCCGGCGGTCGCAGCGCTCACGGTGGTCTCGTCGGCGTGGACGTGGCCCGGGAGGGCCACGGTGGTGACCGTGCCGAGGGTTTCCAGGAGGGCCGTGACGGCGGGCTTGAGGTAC
>NZ_KI914969.1:39038-39671 GCF_000520575.1 Arthrobacter sp. I3 | reverse complement strand
CCGAGCCGGTGGTGTAGACGTCCTCGTCGGTCAGGACGGCGATGCTGTTATGGGCCGGGAGGGCGGCGACGATGTCGTGGACGGAGTCCAGCACGTCGGCGCCGATGACGACCTGGTCGAGGCCAACCAGGGGGTGGGAGAGGTAGCGGTCGAGGTCAGACGAGAGCGTCATGGCGTGTCACTTTCTGCGGGATGGATTCGACGGCGTCGAAGAGGGAGCGGTAGTCCTGGTAGGCCATTTCAAGGGCCTCGGCATGGGCAGGGTCGGGGTCGATACTGACCGGGTCGAGTTCGACCACGGCATCGACGGCGGATTCGAGGCTGGCGAAGGTGCCGGCGGCGACGGCGGCGGTCAGGACGGCGATGCTGTTATGGGCCGGGAGGGCGGCGACGATGTCGTGGACGGAGTCCAGCACGTCGGCGCCGATGACGACCTGGTCGAGGCCAACCAGGGGGTGGGAGAGGTAGCGGTCGAGGTCAGACGAGAGCGTCATGGCGTGTCACTTTCTGCGGGATGGATTCGACGGCGTCGAAGAGGGAGCGGTAGTCCTGGTAGGCCATTTCAAGGGCCTCGGCATGGGCAGGGTCGGGGTCGATACTGACCGGGTCGAGTTCGACCACGGCATCGACGGC
>NZ_KI914969.1:38048-38938 GCF_000520575.1 Arthrobacter sp. I3 | reverse complement strand
GCGACGGCGGCGAGCAGTGCCCCGCCGGTGGCGCTGGTCTCCTCGGTGAGCACCTTCTGGATCGGGGTATTGCAGAGCGTGGCCTTCGCCGAGAGCCACAGCGCGGAGCGGGCCCCGCCGCCGACGACCCGGACCGACTGGGCCAGGCCCATCGCATCAATCCGGTCGTAGATGTCACGGAACGCGAAGCAGTTCGCCTCGATGATCGCCCGGGCCATGTCGGTGGAGTCGTGGTTCATCGACAGCCCGGCGAACGTCCCGCGCAGGGAGTCGTTCCACCGGGGCGCCATGGAGCCGGTCAGTGCCGGGATGAAGCGGACCCCGCGGGCGCCGGGCTCTGAGCGGGCGGCGCGGTCGAAGAACTCCTGCTGGCTGACGCCTAGGACGTTCTGGGCAAACCACAGCGTGTTGCCGCCCGAGACGAAGCCGGGGTTCTCGATCAGGTAGGTGCCGTCCACGGCGTGCGCGTGGGTCTCGACGAGTTTGGTCTCGTCGAAGACCGGGACGGCGCTGGAGACGCCGACCGGTTCGGCCGTGCCGAGGATATCGACGACCACCCCGGGCCGGACCCCGCCGGCGCCCAGGCATGCGGCGTGGTCATCGCCGGTGCTGACCACAACGGCGCAGCCCGTGGTCAGCCCCAGCGCCGCAGCCGCCTCCGCGGTCAGGGTCCCGGCGACGTCGGTGGCGCGGCCGATCTCCGGAAGCTTGGCCCGGTCCAGCCCGGCGGCGTCGATGAGTTCATCGCTCCAGTCCCGGGTCACTACGTCATAGAGCAGCGAGGACGAGGAATTCGCGTGGTCCTGGATCGAACGGCCGGTCATCCATGCGACAGCGTAGCCCCCGACCGAGGGCAGCGACGCGGCCCGCCGGTACACCTCGGGCTCGTT
>NZ_KI914969.1:20698-37948 GCF_000520575.1 Arthrobacter sp. I3 | reverse complement strand
CCAGGTTCAGCCCCGTCCGGGCGAACAGCCAGTCCGGATCGATCGCGTTCCCGAGCCGGGCAACCTGTTCGGTGGCGCGCCGGTCCAGCCAGATAATGGCCGGCCGCAGCGGGCGCATGTCGGCGTCCACCGGCACGACGCCGTCCACCTGGCTCGAGAGCCCGATATGGGTCACCTCGGCCGGCTTCACGCCGGTCCGGGCCAGCACGGCCCGGACGCTGGAGGCAATCCCGTGCCGGTAGTGCGCCGGATCCTGCTCTGCCCAGCCGCTGTGCGGGTGCGCCATCGCATACCCGCTGCTTGCGGTCGCGACGATCACGCCCTCCGGCGACATCAGCACCGCCTTCGCGCTCTGCGAGCCAAGATCACAGCCAATTACATATCCCAATGAAATACTCCTTTGTATCCCAGTGGCCTTCCCCCGAAGCCATCACCATCTGCGTAAGTCGTCAGACGTCTAATAACTAGATTACGGGTGCGGCTCCCGGTCGTCAACCCCCTCCGATGTCCTTCCGGCACGGGCACCCCCGTCGAGGTCCCCGGCCTCACTGGCGTCACGAGCCGCTGGCCCGGGTGCAGCCGTCACGGACGTTGTCAAGGGCCGGCCGCGGTCTGGTCGCCGATTCGCGCAGAGCCTAGAATCGGGCTAGGCGCACCGGGCCAAGGCACCGGCCGGACACGCCCGCCGGAGATCACGTCCATGTTCCAGCGGTGCCGATAGGGGAGGCCCGCCATGGCGGTCATCAACAGGCCCAACAGTTCGCTGCCGCGGGAACGCGCGTCCGGTGGGGGGTCCTGACCGCTATGGACACCACGGGAAAACTTGAAACGGAACAAAAGTACGACGCCGGGACCTCTGCGGCGCTGCCGGATCTGCAGGAAATCGAAGGTGTGGACCACGTCGCGGAGCCTGTGACGGATCAGCTTGAGGCTGTGTACTTCGATACCCCGGCCCTGGTCCTCGCGGCGCGGCGCATTACCCTGCGGCGCCGCACGGGCGGGGCGGACGAGGGCTGGCACCTCAAGCTTCCCGCCGGGGCCGACCAGCGGGAGGAGATCCATGCGCCGCTGGGGCAGCCGGAGACCGTTCCGGAAGAACTGTCCGACCATCTGCAGGTCCTCATCCGGGGCGACGAACTCGAGCCCGTCGCCCGGCTGAGTACGCGGCGCACCACCTACCGGCTTTACGGGCCGGGCGGTGAGCATTTGGCCGACTTCGCCGACGACCACGTTCATGCCGAGGCCCTGCGGCCGCAGGGGCCGGCCGTCGACTGGCGTGAATGGGAGCTCGAACTCGTCCACGGCACAGCGGAGCTCTTTGAGGCTGCAGCCGCAACTCTGACGTCTACCGGAGCCGGCCACTCCGCTTTTCCTTCCAAGATCGCCCGTGCCCTGGGCGATGCCTGGCCGGCCGAGTTCAGTCCCCGGACTCCAAAGCCCCGGAAGAAGGGACCGGCAGTCGACGTCGTGACCGCCTATTTAGACGCGCGGATTGGCGACTTCATCGCCAATGATCCGGGTGTGCGGATGGGCACGCCGGATGCCGTCCACAAGATGCGGTCCGCGACCCGCCGGGCGCGCTCCGCCCTGGCCACCTACCGCAAACTCTTCAACCGCTCAGCGGTGTGGGAACTCCAGGCTGAACTGAAGTGGCTGGGCCAGATCCTGGGGCCGGCCCGCGATGCCGAAGTCATGCTGGAGCGGCTTCGCCAGCACATCCTGGAGCTCCCGGAAGAGCAGAGGTCCGGCCTCTTGGCCCAGATGATCGATCAGGAGCTGGTCGCAGCCCACGACGCGGGCTACAGAAACGTCCTGGAGACCCTCCGGACTGGCCGCTACTTCCGTCTCCTGGGCTCCCTGGAGGACTTCCGGGACAACCCGCCTGCCAAGCCACGCGCCTTCCGGCCCGCGCGCAAGGTGACGGCCAAGCTGGTCAACAAGGCCGCGAAGCGGGTGGAGCGTGCCCGGAAGGCCGTCAAAGGCTCGGCCGACAGGGCCGCGCGCGACACAGCGCTGCACGAGGTCCGAAAAGACGCCAAGCGCCTCCGCCACGCGGGTGAGTCGGTCCTGGAGATCCACGGCAAGCGCGCCGCCAAACTCACCAAAGCGGCCGGACGGCTCCAGACAGTACTCGGCGACCATCAGGACAGCGTCATGGCGACCGACCTCCTGCGCAGACTCGGGGCCACCCCGGACCGGCCCGCCGATGCCGACCTCGGCTTCGAGGGTTTGCTGGAGATGGAAGAACGCATTGCCCGGAAGACGGAGAACAAAGCCCGCAAGGCAGGGAAGAAGCTTCGCCGCTTGCGGCTGCGACCCTGATCCTGGACGCGTCGAGCGTCGGGTGCTGCATCGCCGTCGATGAAGCTGAGGACCTCGCGGCCGTGTTCGTCCATGCCCAGTGCCCGGGGGACCCCAGCGACGCCAGCATTACTTTGTGCCCCCTCCGAAGTTGGACCGTGACGTTCCACCGCCAGCGGGCGCATCCGTGTCAGGATCAGTCATGACCGACCGCCTGATGCTCCTCGACACCGCGTCGCTGTACTTTCGCGCGTTCTACGGCGTGCCCGATACGATCCGCCGCGCCGACGGCACCCCGGTGAACGCTGTTCGCGGGCTGCTCGACATGATCGCACGGCTCACCACCGACTACGGTGCGACGCATCTCGTCGCGTGCTGGGACGACGATTGGCGCCCGCAGTGGCGGGTGGACCTCATCCCGAGCTACAAGTCGCATCGGGTTGCCGAGGAGGTGGCAGGCGCCCCCGATGTGGAGGTGGTGCCGGACGCGCTCGAGGCGCAGATTCCGATGATCCGCCGCGTGCTCGAGCTCGCCGGCATCGCCGTCGTCGGGGCCGCCGACTACGAGGCCGACGACGTCATCGGCACCTACGCCAGCCACGCCGAGCTTCCGGTCGACGTGGTGACCGGCGACCGCGACCTCTTCCAGATTGTCGACGACGCCCGTCAGGTGCGGGTGGTCTACACCGCGCGCGGCATGAGGAACCTCGAAGTCCTGACCGACGCCGACGTCGTCGGCAAGTACCGTGTGCTGCCCGTGCAGTATGCCGACTACGCGACCCTGCGCGGCGACACCTCCGACGGGCTGCCAGGCGTCGCCGGCATCGGCGAGAAGACTGCCGCGTCGCTGCTCGGTGAGTACGGCACGCTCGATGCGCTGCTCGCGGCTGCCGCGGATGCAGGGAGCGGGCTGTCCACCGCAGTGCGGTCGAAACTCGCCGCGGCGGCGGACTACCTCACGGTCGCGCCCACCGTCGTGAAGATCGTGAGGGACCTGGAACTGCCGACGCTCGAGGAGGCAGGCGCGCGGCTGCACCCTGTCTCCGGCGGTTCGCGGGCCGAGCTTGAGCGTCTCGCCACAGAATGGAACCTCGGCGGTTCGGTCGGCCGGCTCCTTGAGGCATTCGACCTGCGTCGTTAGGGAAGTCTCCGGGGCGTGTGGGCAAATGCCGGGGCGGAGGTGCGATCAGGACCGCACCTCCGCCCGCCGCCGGCCTGCTTTCAGTGTTTCTTGAAGGCGTCCTTGACCTTTTCGCCGGCCTGCTTCAGGTCTGCCTTGACCTGATGGCTTTTGCCCTCGGCCTCCATCTTGTCGTCGCCGGTGGCTTTGCCGGCCGCCTCTTTGCCTTTGCCGTGGAGTTTCTCGGCGGCATTGTGGATCTTGTCACCCAGGCCCATGATGAACCTCCTTAGTTATGTCGCCCCCGCGACGTGAATGCCATGGAGGCCACACTTAATTGTAGGGACGGAACCGTGGAAAGCGGGGGCCATTTGGTGCGGTCCGGGCCATTCCCGGCTCCGGGACAACAATCCAGGTCAGGCGGTCACGGTTCCAGAATACAAATGCCGCCAGCCGAAGTTATTCGGGCAGGGACCCTTGGCAGCGGTGGCAGTACGCCAGCCGAAGCGGCGGTGTTAGTCGGCAAGAATGCGGTAGAGCGCGCGGCGGGTGTCATCGATTACCGTCATTGCGGCATTGCGTTGTTCCTCGGTTGCCGAGAAGCGGAATTGGTGGATGACTCCCATGAGTTTTACGACGCTTTGGTGAAACGCCGGCCCCGATCCCTCCGGGTCGGTGTTCCAGGCGTTCCCCAGCTCCTCGGCGTGATCGGCCACGTAGGCCTTGCCCGCATCGGTGAGGGTGAACTCGGTGCGCCGGCCATCACCTACGGGCGCAATGAGCTCTTCATCAACGAGCTGCTGGAGCGTCGGGTAGACGGACCCCGGGCTCGGACGCCAGGCGCCCGAGGTTTTTTCCGCAATGGTCTTGATCAGCCCGTAGCCGTTGGATGGTGATTCGGCCAAGAGGGAGAGAATCGCCGAGCGAACATCGCCCCTGCTGGCCCGCCGCGACCCGCCGGGGCCGAAACCCGGTCCGAAGCCCGGTCCGAAGCCCGGCCCAAACCCTCGGCCCGGGCCGAAACCACCGTGTCCGTGGGGTCCGCGGCGGCTCCTGCCGCGCCCGAAGCGTGCCTGGGCGGGTCCACCTTCTGTGAATTTGTCGTCATGCATGCCTTTCATAGCGGCATCGACCTTTCTCAATCAGTTGTGATCAATGATGGTCGCCGATTGTTCGGCGATAATTAACGATATATCGGTGAGTATCGGCGGTCAAGAGTCGATTTACCCCGGCGTCCGCTGACTCGCGGACGCTGCCAGCCGCCGCCGTACAGGTCACGGATACAGCAGGTCATCGAGCAGCCGTTGCACATGCTCGGGCCGTTCGATGTTCGCGAAGTGGCCGCAATGCGGGAGTGTCACCGTCTGGACGCGTGGGATTATCTCGGCCAGTCGGAGCAGGTCAGAGGGTGGTGTGAACACATCGCTGTCCCCGCGGATCGCCAGCACCGGACACAGAATGCCCCGCCACTGGCCAAAATCGTAGTGCGCCGCGGCCCGGGCTGCCGCGGAGAAACAGGCCGGCCGGGCGTCCTCGCCAAGCCCTCGAAGCACCCCCGCGGAGATGGATGCGGGTTCTGCGAAAAACGGGGACAACAGCGGCCGCATCACGGCGGTGGACCCGATTGCACGGACCAGCGCGGGCCCTGCCGGGCCGAGGGTTGCCGCGGCGCGCATGGCCAGCAGCATGCCCAGAAACATCGGGAACCGGAACAGGCTGCGCAGTGGCTTGCCGGCCGCTTCGGACACGCCGAAGGTGGTCGCCGAAATCGCGGTCACGCTGGCGGTCCGCCCGGGCCACGCCGCGGCGATGTGCAATGCCAGGAAGCCTCCCATGGAGTGGCCCACCAGGTTCCACCGCCGGTAGCCGAGCGAGGTCAAAGTACCGGTGACGGCGCGTGCCATCGCTTCGATGCTCAAATGCGCCATCCGGGCGTCCTGCGTGGACTCGCCCCAGCCCGGCAGGTCTATCAGCACCCGGTCATGCGCCGCTGCCGGGTGAAGCAGCTCCCGGAAGGACGTCCAGGAGCCCGCGGCGCCGTGGAGGTAGACATCCGCCGTCCCGGATACGGCGTGCGGGCCCCCGGCGCCTTCCTGGACATGCACCGTGCAGGGGCCCAGTTCCGTGGGAAGGGTGCGCCGCCGCAGCGTGGCAGCCCCCGTACTTGCGGTTTCCTGCTGAACACCCATGGTCACCTTCTGTTCGTGGTCTTTGATGGTGATTCGGAGCGGCGGGGGTGCAGGACCGGACGCGAGGCTCGAGGCGGTGGAGGCCGGTGCGGATCAGGGCCTCCGAGGCCGCCGTTATCCGTGGCTCGGGGGAGGCGGTGGTCCGGCCGTCGCGGCCGGGCCGAACGTGGGCACCGTTGTCACGGAGCCCACGTTCGGGAGTGCGCGGCGGGTGGCGTGGTCGATTTCGTCGTGGAGTGTGGCAAGTTCGCCCACGTCGGTGATCGTGGTCAGGGGGATGGAGACCTCGACGTGAAGCCGGTGGCCGGACCAGCGCAGCCGGGATGTTGCGCCCGCGGGGGCGTGGGCAGTGACAACCGCCGCCAGGCGTTCCGTAAGGTTCGGGTCCACGCCGTCCATCAGCCTGCGCCCGATGTCGCGAATGGTTCCCCAGAGGAGTACGGCGATGGCTGCGGAGATGAGCAGGCCCACGATCGGATCTGCAAGCGGAAATCCGAGCCATATGCCGATGACTCCGGCGACGACGGCCAGCGAGGTGAAGCCGTCGGTGCGGGCATGAATGCCATCGGCGACGAGCGCGGCGGACCCGATCCGCCGTCCCACGCGGATCCTGTAGATCGCGACTAGTTCGTTGCCGGCAAAGCTCACGAGCCCGGCGGCGAGCACCCAGCCCAGGTTCTGGACGGGTTGGGGTTCAAAGAAACGCCGGATGGATTCGACGGCGGCCACCACGGCGGAGAGCGCGATCATCGCAACAATGAACAGCCCTGCGAGGTCCTCGGCGCGGCCGAATCCGTAGGTGTACGTCCGGGTCGCGCGGCGGCGTCCGAGCAGAAAGGCGATCCACAGCGGAACGGCGGTCAGGGCATCGGAAAAATTGTGGACCGTGTCCGCCAGCAGTGCCACGGAGCCGCTGATGAGGACGATGACCAGCTGGAACAGCGACGTGGCCCCCAGTCCGAGCAGGGAGACCTTGACGGCGCGAATGCCCTGGGAACTTGTCTCCAGGACGGAGTCGATTGAGTCGGCCGAGTCATGGGAGTGGGGCACGAAGAGCTCCTGCAGCCAGCCCTTGAACCCGGTCGCGTGGACATGGCCGTGCGGGCCGTGGTCGTGGTGATGGGCGTCGTCGTGAGCATGTCCGTGCGTGTGCGGGTGGACGTCGTGGCCGGGATGCATTGGCCGGTTCATGCGCTGGTCTCCCTTGTGGGGCTGTGCGGGGCTGTGCTGTGATGCGGGGCCGTGCCGAGGGTGTGTTCGGCCTGGTGGATGGCGTCGGCCACGAGCTGCCAGGCGTGCCCGTCCTGCAGGCGGTAGTAGACCTTAGTGCCTTCCTGGCGGGTGGCGACCATGCGCGCCAGCCGCATCTTGGCCAAATGCTGGGAGACCGCGGCCGCCGATTTCCCGGCCTTTTCGGCCAGTACGTTGACGGGCAGTTCACCGTGGCGCAGGGCCAGGATGAGCCTGACCCGGGTGGCGTCAGCCAGCATGGCAAACACCTCCACGGCCAGCTCGACGTACTGGCTGTCCGCGGTGAGCGTGCCAGCCTCGTTATCTGCATTCATACGCAGATACTTACATATAACCACGCTCCACTCAAGACGGCCGACTCAACGGGATACCGTTAGTGGCCATCAGGACGATTCCGGTGCGTCCGGATTCCGAAGGCTCAGCTGCTTGGCGTGGAAGTCGAAATGAAGCGTGGGGTAGGCGTAGACATCGCTGAGTGTCATCAGCGGCGTGAAGAAGGGGTCCCTCCTGTCAGGAAACGGCATTGACCTGGCAAGGGTCTGCGGGTTCTCGTGTTCGAGCCGGAGGGAGAGCGCGGCGATGGTTCTATCCAGTTTCCGGCTCATCCTGCGCCTGTTGTAGACGCGGGCGGCGGCCCGGGAACCCCAGTAGTTCACCACATCAAAAGGACCGGTGCCCGCGTTGAGGACAGCAGCGAATGCCCGGCCCGCCGGGCGGGGGAGCCGGCTGACGACGTGGACCAGCGGAAGCAGGGCGCGGACCACCATGTAGCCGAAGACCATGTGGAAGAGCAGTTCCTCGTTGGTCCAGCGGGTGCCCGTACTTTTGCGGCCGAGGTCCTTGGGCGCCGCGTCCTGCAGCAGGGCGTCGAGGTGGCGGCGGGCGCGGCTGTACCCGGTCAGGATTTCGTCCATCGTCGGCTCCACAATGTGCCCTTCGCAGTCTCACGCCTTCAGTCGTGCCTTCATTATGTCCCGCGTCGATCAGCCGCAGGGGCGGAGGATCTCTCAGCCGATCCTCGAGGGCCTGAGCCTCCGAATGCCTCCGGCAGCGGCGAGGATGGCGGCCGTGGCGGCTGCAGCGGTCATGGCGTACGCCATGCTCGTGTATGTCCCGAGCCAGGCGGCCAGCACGGGTCCCGCCGCCGGGGCGACGGCCGTGACAGCTGTGAGCGGTGCCGCGAACAGTCCCTGCAAAGTGCCAAGATTCTGGGTTCCCCAGCGGTCAGCCATGATGGTGGCCTGCAGCAGTGTCTGGCACCCGCGGACCGCGCCGGCGAGCATACCCGCCGCGATCAGCGCCGGCATCGGGCCGGGCAGTGCCGCGAGCAGGAAGACGGCGCAGGCCGCCGTGCCGGCGATGACCTGCAGCCGGGCGCCGGACGGGATGGCTGCGAACAGCAGCCGGCCGCCGACCTGACCGGCGCCCACAAGAGCGAGCCCGAGCGCGGCCGTGGCATAGTCGGCGCCTTTCTCTACGAGCAGCGGAATGATGTTCAGCGTCACGGTGTAGAGCCCGAGGCAGAGCAGGACCATCAGCGCCTGCAGACCCAGGAATTCCGGGCTTCGCCGCACGGCCCGCACCATCACCTGGTGGTCCGGGGCGGGGATTCCGGGGGCAGCCGGGGCCCAGTTCCGGTTCAGGTACCGGGCGTGCAGCGGCACGGAGATGATTCCCATGATCCCGGCGAGGATGAGGAAGGCGCCGCGCCAGCCGAACGCGGATATCAGGGCTGCGGTGAGCGGGGCGAAAATGGTGGATGCGAACCCGGCGACAAGGGTCAGGACAGTCAGGGGCCGTACCCGGGCGCGTCCGTACCAGCGGCTGATCACCGTGAAGGCCGGCTGGTACAGCACCGTGGCCTGTGCGGTCCCGGCGACGAGCCAGGCCGCAAAGAACGCTGGCAGATTAGGGGCCAGTCCCACCGCGGCCAGGGCCAGCACTCCGAGCAGGGATCCGCCGATCATCAGCGCACGCGGCCCGGTCCTGTCCAGCCTCCTGCCGACGGCGATCCCGGCCGCCGCGGAGACCAGCAGGCCGGCGGAAAAGGCTCCCGTCACTAGCGCCGGGTCCCAGCCGGTGTCCTCGCTGATGGGCCGGACCGCCGCGATCAACGAGTAGTAGAGCACGCCCCACCCGGTCGTCTGGGTGATACACAGCGCGGCCAGGCCGCCGCGCGGTGCACCCTCCGCGACCACTGTCCGGGACAACGCCGGGGCGGGCATGGCCTAGTCCCCGGTCAGCTCCGCATGCAGTTTCCGTACCCGGGCCTTGATGTCGTCCCGGACCAGGCGCATGCGTTCCATGCCTTCGATGCCGCGTTCGGAGGGCTCGTCCGTATCCCAGAACTCGAGCCGCTGGCCCTCGCGGGGCTCGACCTTAGCCAGGTTGCCCAAGACGATGACGACGTCGGCCGTGTCCAGGACCTCGTCGGTGACGGGCTTGGGGTATTCGCCGGTGATGCCGATGCCGAGTTCATTCAGAGACTCCACGGCCTGGGGGTTCAGCGACTGACCGGGCTTGGTCCCGGCGGAGTGCACCGTGACGCTCCCATCGGCGAGATGGTTCATCAAACCTGCGGCGAGCTGGGACTTTCCGCCATTCTTGCTGCAGACGAACAGGACGCTGGGCGTTTTCGTGGTCTCGGTCATGCGTTTGATTCTTCCTTCTCTGGGCTGGGTTCGTGGAGCAGTGATACTGCCGGTTGATCTTCGCCGGAGCGTCCGTGGAACAGTCCGGTGGGGAAGCCGACGAGCACCGGCTCGGGAGCGGCGCAGCAAGAGGACTCTGATGCGACGGCGACGGCCGCCGGAACGTCGCAGCTGGTGCCAGCGTCGGAGGAGCAGACACCGGTTTCGGGGAGTTCGAGCTGGACGGTGTCCGCGGCCTCGCGGTCGCCGGCCAGGGCGGCGGCGACGGAGCGGACCTGTTCGTAGCCGGTGGCGAGCAGGAAGGTTGGCGCACGGCCGTAGGACTTCATGCCGACGATGTAGAAGTCCTTGTCCGGGTGGGCCAGGAGCTTGGCGCCGTGCGGTGCAACAGTGCCGCAGGAGTGGAACTCCGGGTCGATGAGCGGGCCGAGCTCCACGGGTGCTTCGACGGCCGGGTCAGGGGACGACGACGTCGGCCTCGAGGGTGCGTCCGTCAACGGATTCCACGGTCACGCCGGAATCCAGGGCTTTGAGGGAAGCAATGCCGAAGCCGGTATGCAGTTCGATGGTCCCGGCCTCGACGAGGCGGCGCAGGCGGGCACCGAGCTGGCCGCGGGCGGGCAGCCCGTCGGCGTCGCCGCCGCCGTAGACTTTCTCCGCGGACGCGCCGCGGACTGCCCAGAGGATCCGGGTGCCCGGTTCGTCCTTGGCCAGGTCCGCGAGGCTGATCAGGGTGTTGGCGGCGGAGTGGCCGGCGCCGACGACCAGGACACGGCGTCCGGCGAAAGCGCCACGGTCACGGCCCGTGACGTCAGGGAGCGGCGAGGAGATCCGGTCTGCGGCGGAGTCCTCGCCGATGGCGGGAAGCCCGGAGGTCCCCAGCGGGTTGCGGGTGGACCAGGTTCCGGAGGCGTCAATGACCCCGGCCACGGTGTGGTCGCGGGTTTCCCCGTCCTGGTGCTGGACGCGGACGACGAACGGTGTGATCTCGCGGTTACGGGTGTGGGTCTTGTCCATGCCTGTGCGGGTGACGGCGATGACTCTGGCGCCGGTCTGCAGCCGGGAGCTGATGACCGGGAGCGCGGCCAGCGGGGCCAGGTACCGATCGATGAGTTCCCCGCCGTAGGGCAGCGCGGTGGGCCGGGGCGCCTCCCAGCCGGCGGCTTCGAGCAGGCGAACGGCGGCGGCATCGATGTTGAACCGCCACGGGGAGAACAGCCGGATGTGGCGCCACTGCTCGATCGCGGCGCCGGCGGAGGGGCCTGCTTCGAAGATCAGCGGTTCGAGTCCGCGTTCGATCAGGTGGGCCGCGGCGGCCAGGCCCACGGGGCCGGCGCCGATCACGGCAACGGGAAGGTTCTTCGCTGAATCCATTGGTGTCCTCTTTCATCCGTTGTGGTGTTGCGGTTGTTTTCGGTTGGCCCTGCCGGCCGGGGTTGGGCCGGCAGGCGCCGGGGTTGGGTTAGCAGCAGTCCTGGTCCTCGTCGTCGCAGCATCCGTCGCTGCAGCATCCGGTGTTCATTCAGCTCACCCCCTCTCCGTCCTCTGTCAGACGTGTGGTGCTGCCCCTTACTTGGCGGCAGGGGTCAGGGACTCGATCAGGTCCTCGATGCGGCCCTTGATCTCGTCGCGGATCGGGCGTACGGCTTCCACGCCCTGGCCTGCCGGATCCTCCAGGACCCAGTCTTCGTAGCGCTTGCCGGGGAAGTAGGGGCATTCGTCGCCGCAGCCCATCGTGATCACGACGTCGGATTCCTGCACGGCCTCGGTGGTGAGGATCTTGGGGATTTCGGCGGACATGTCGATGCCGAGTTCGGCCATGGCCTCGACCGCGGCCGGGTTGACCTTGTCGGCGGGCTGGGAGCCGGCGGAACGGACCTCGATCCGCCCCTCACCGAGGGTGGTCAGGAAGGCTGCGGCCATCTGGGAACGGCCGGCGTTGTGGACGCAAACGAACAGGACGGACGGCTTCTTGGCGGTTTCGGTGCTCACGGGGTTTCTCCTGGAATCAATGAGGTGAGTGGGCGATACAGTCTGGAGTCTTGCGCCCGGCTTGAAACTCTCAACCGAACATTGATGATGATCGATATAGAGAGTATCGGGCTATAGATTGATGAATGTCAATATTTGCTGTCGGTGGATTTCTGCGACGGACCTAGACGGCGGTTACGCGGGGTGCAAGGTCATTGATGCGGCGGGTGATGTCGTTGAACGCCATGTCGAAAGCTTCTTTGGTGCCCGGGCGCAGCGGGTCCGGCACGGACCAGTGGATTCCACCCAGTCCGGGCAGTTCCTCGTGGGCCTTGTCGCAGACGGTCACGATGAAGTCGCCCTGGTCTGCCACCTGGATCAGGGTGCGCGGGGGAAGGTCCGCAAGGTCCAGGCCATGACGGCGGGCGACGTCGATAGCGCCTTGGGCGATGCGGTCTGCGGGGTGCGTTCCCGCCGATGTCGAGGGAATTTCACTGACCTGCTGCCAGAGAGCGGCGGCCAGCTGGGACCTGGCGCTGTTCCGTGTGCAGACAAACAGGACGCGGCGCGCCCCGTGTTCGGCCCCCGGCACCAGGCCCTCCAGAGCGCCGGCAGCAAGCCGGATATAGCTGCGGCGCCCGTCGGCTTCGGAGCGGTGCCGGGTTGCCAGTCCGGCATCTTCCAGCGTGCGCAGATGGTGGGACAGCAGATTCGACGGCATCCCCAGCTCGGCCTGCAGCTCCGTCGGGGAGAAGTCCCCCAGGGTCAGCAGATCAACGATGCGCAGCCGCGCAGGATCGCCGAGGGCTGCGTGCTTGGCTACCCGCGCCCGAAAGCCCTCTGCTGTCTCAATATTCATTAGTTCAATTTTGACTGAGCTAATTCTTTCGGTCAAGCTGTTGCCATGATTTCCAACCAGCCGCCGCTGTGGCGCCGCGCCATCGCTGAACTGCTCGGCACCAGCCTGCTCGTGGCCATCGTCGTCGGCTCCGGGATCGCCGCGCAGCAGCTCTCACCCGGTGACGTTGGCCTGCAGCTGCTGCAGAACAGCACCGCCACAGTGCTGGGGCTGACGGTGCTGATCCTGATGCTCGGGCCTGTGAGCGGCGCGCATTTCAACCCCGTGGTATCCCTCGCCGACTGGATCCTGGGCCGACGCGCCGGTACCGGCTTGACCCTGCCGGAGCTGGGCACCTATGTGGTTGCCCAGACCGTGGGTGCGGTCAGCGGCAGTATGGTCGCGAACGCCATGTTTGAGGTGGGCACCTCCATCTCGTCCAAGGAGCGCGCAACACCGGGGCATCTCCTGGGTGAAGTTGTCGCCACTGCGGGGCTGGTCCTGCTGATCTTCGCCTTGGCTGCCACCTCCCGCGGCGTCCTTGCCGCGCCGGCGGTGGGCGCCTACATCGGAGCCGCGTACTGGTTCACGTCCTCGACCTCGTTCGCGAATCCGGCAGTGACGGTGGGCCGCATCTTCAGCGACACCTTCGCCGGCATCGCACCGGCCTCAGTTCCCGGCTACGTTCTGGCGCAGCTGATCGGCGCAGCAATAGGAATTGGCCTTCTCCTCATCCTGTTCCCCTCCGCGGCCCGCACCGCGGACGGCGTCGTCCTGGCGCGCAGTGCCGAAACGGCCCGCTCCTAGCCTTGGCCGGCGGCCGAACAATGCCGCCCCTACCCAAAACAGATCTGCGCCGGGGACGCTTCCGACCCGTGCCCCCGCTCCAATACATTGATGTCTATCAATATCAGGGCATAATGGGTACATGAAATTGTTGCCTGTACTCGAGCCGGCCACGGATGAATCCTGCTGCACCCCGGCAGAGCCCCCTGCCCTGGGTGCCGAGGAAGCCCAGCAGAGGGCCCTGGTTTTCAAGGCGCTGGCCGACCCGAACCGGCTCCGGCTGCTCTCCATCGTCAAGGCCGGCGAGTCAGGGGAGGCATGCGTCTGCGACCTCACCGAGCCGCTGGACCTGGGCCAGCCCACGGTCTCCCACCACCTGAAGGTCCTGGTCGAGGCCGGGCTGCTGCACCGTGAAAAGCGCGGCACGTGGGCCTACTACTCCCTGGTGCCCGGGGCGCTCGAGCAGACGGCCGGGCTCCTGGCGACGCTGTGACCGCGCAACAGTCCGCGGTGACGATCCGCTCCATGCGCGAGGACGACTGGCCGGCCGTCCGGGGAATCTACCGTGAAGGAATCGCCACCGGCCACGCCACCTTTGAGGCGGAAGTGCCGGACTGGGAACGTTTCACCAGTTCCCGGCTTCCCGCGCACCGCCTCGTCGCCGAGGCTCCCGAGGGCGGGATCCTTGGCTGGGCGGCTGTCTCCGCGGTGTCGGCGCGGCCCGTTTATGCCGGCGTGGTCGAACACTCCGTCTACGTCGCCGCGGAAGCCCGCGGCAAGGGAGTCGGGGCCGCGCTGCTTCAGGCCTTGGCCGCATCGACCGAACGGTGCGGGATCTGGACGATCCAGGCCAGTGTCTTCCCCGAAAACGAAGCAAGCCTGAAGCTCCACCTCGCGAACGGATTTGCCGTCGTCGGCCGGCGGAACCGCATTGCCCGCATGAGCTACGGCCCCAGCGAGGGGCAATGGCGGGATACGGTGCTGATCGAGCGGCGCTCCCCGGTCGTCTAGGACTCCGCCTCGCCAAACCGCTGGAAGGATGCGCTTTGCTGGGCAAGCCGGCGCATGGCCAGGAGTACCGGTTCCATCAGGAGTGTCCCAAGAACCACGTGCCTCATGGCGGCCTCGGCCGAATCCGTGGGGACACTTTCGACGTCGGCCGCCGCGATGTCCCGCATTGCCGCGGCGTAGCGGTCCAAGAGCGCGGCCGGCGCATCGAACCCGGCATCTGCGAGCCCGTGCAGGGCGTCCACCAGGGCGGCCTGAGTATCGCGGTCGCATGTCTCTGCGCCCCATCCCCAGCGGTCCAGGAGCCGCTGTGCCGGGGAGAGGTCGACGTCGTCGGGTGCGGTCCGGGTGACCGCGTGGTGCGCAATTCCGAGCAGGTCGTGGCGTGACTCCGGCGGGTTCTCCAGGCCAAGCAGTACCTGGCGGGTGGCGCTGATGCTGAGCCCGGCGGTCCCAATGAGTGCCCGGATGAGCTTCAGCCGCCGAACATGCGAGTCGTCGTAGCGGGCCTGCGTCGCGGACGTCAGTACGCCCTCATGAAGCAATTTCTCCCGAAGGTAGTACTTGATGGTGGCCACCGGAATCTCAGTAGCAGCGGCCAGCTGTGAGATGCGCAAAGTTTCTCCTTGACTTGGATAGTCGCACTCGCCAATATTGGGGAGTAGCGGTATCCAGTTAGGAGAAAAGTATGGCACGCATCAATGCTGGACGTTTCACTCACCGCCATTCCGGTGATTTGGTGGTCTTCCTCATCGGCATGCGCATCAACAGGCCCTGGCGTCCGGATCTCTGGCTGCCGGTGTTCCTTGCGATGCCCCGGATGCTGACCGAACTCTTCCGGGAGCCGGGGTCGGGCCTCCTTGGTTGCCGGTTTGCCCTCGGAGCCGGCGGCCCGGTCATTGTGCAGTACTGGGACTCGGTGGACAAGCTGTATGCCTACGCCAGCGCGCCCCAGTCCGAGCACAGACCCGCCTGGGCTGCCTTCAACCGCCAGGCAAGGAAGGCCCCAAAAGCTGTCGGCATCTGGCATGAGACCTTCCAGGTAAGCAGGGCCGAGAGCATGTATGTCTCTATGCCTACCGAAGGTCTCGCGCAGGCCACAGAGCTTCTGCCCGTGGGGCCCGGAAGCCATCAGGCGAAGGACCGGCTGTCCAGCCCGGGCTGAGATGCCCGGTGCCTTTCCAAGGGGAAATTCCGGATCAGGGTTCGGTCGGGGAGTCCGGCAGCGGGAGGCGGGCCGCGAGCCCCGAGAGCAGGATGGTTATCCCCTCATCCAGTTCGGCCATCCCGTCGTAGTCGGCGAGGACCGGGGCGAGGGCGCGGAGTCGGGGGAAGTCTTTCGGCGGCAGGCGGTGCAGGCCCAGCCGGAGAAGGGCCTCGTTTTCCTCGGGGTCGACGACGAATTCCTGCAGTTCGTTGAGGATGTGCCCGTAGAGGTATCCGTAGTAGGCGCGGTAGACGTGCAATGCGTCAACGGGGGCGAATCCGGCGTCGATCAGCAGGGACAGGATCTGCTCCAGCGGACGCAATGTTCCCAGTGGCCGCAGGCCCAGGGGCGTTGACAGGGGGCGGGTCACGAGGAGGGGCACGACGTTGGGGTGCCGGAGCGCCAGGAGCCGCAGGTCGTGGGCAATGCGCCGGAGCTGCGACTGCCAGTCGGGATCATCGGGAATGATGGCCAGTTCATCCAGCACGAGTTCTGAGACGCCGTCCAGCAGGGCTGCGCGGTTGGCGGCGTAGCGGTACAGGCTCATGGGGTCCCGGCCGAGCTCCTGCCCGAGCCTGCGCATGGTGAGGGCGTCGAGTCCTTCGGCGTCCACCAGTGCCAGTGCCGTCGACAGGACAATCTCCCGGCTGAGGCGAGCTTTCTTGCCGGGAGCCGCAGGGGGCGCCGGATGCTCTTCGGGCGACATGGTATTCCGTTCGGGTCGATACAGAGTGGTTACATTTCCGGGATGAAAAGCCGGTTGCTTAATGTGTAGTCTACGCCTACAGTCTACATTGTAGAGAAGTTGCATTGGCTGGTTTCCGAAGGATGTGGACCGCCAGCCCAGTAACGCTTTATCCCCGGATCTGCGGTGACGCAGCAGTGCGGGATCTTGCTTCATCGCCCCGTGCATGGCCTTGACGCTCAGCTGCTGTAGCCACACGGCGGCACAAAATGCACCGCGAAGAAACGAGCCACTCATGGCAACTTCCCAATACGACAAATTCCTGCAGGAAGCCACCACCCGGGACCCTGCATCCGACCACGCCCTGGGCCGGGACTGCCTCTACGGGCTCTACACCAGCTGGTGCTTCCTGAGCCAGACCGCGCCCCGCACGGAAGATGCCTTCTGGGCGGCAATGAAAGAAAAGCAGATCCATCCCAAGCGCAACGGCCTCCGCATGAAAGGACCAGCCGCGGCGGACTACATCCTGGCCAGCTACCCGGGCCTGGTCTGACCCGGATGACAATCACGTCAAGCACGTACTTGCCCCGGGATGCCCACCAGCCCCGAGGGCGCCGGCCTTGGTGTGCGACATGTGAGACCGACCGGCACCTGCTCCTGGACTCTGTCGCCACCTTGAATCCGCAGCAGGAAACCCTCGCGGCCGCCATCAGCTGCACCAACTGCGGCAGCTCGCACGTGGTAGCTACGACTGCGGCGTTTCTCTCAATCATCCCGGCGCGGAACGGGAACAGCGGCGGCGCCATGCACCGGGAGGACGCCTACCGCCACTGCCAGGAGCCGATGTCCGCAGTGGACCCCGAGCGGCGAAGTGCCCACCGGGCGGTTTCCACACACGCCGGGAGCCCGGATGTTCTGGGCGACTATCTCCGGACGCGCGTTCTCCGGTGCCGGTGCGGGTTCCAGATGGAAATACCCCGCCCGTGACAGGCAGCACCCTCCGGGGCCTGTATCCAACAAAGTATTAGGGGCACACCGTTTCCAACCACAGCACTGCCACCACCGGAGCCTCCGCGGCCCACAACCAACGACCCGCGCTGATGGACATGGATCTGTCCCCTCAGGGACTCGCGGATGCCCCGGCGAACGAAGTCGACCCGGACAGCCTCGTCTACACCGGCAACAGCTAACCAAGTCAGATGTGGCCCGCACCGGCGGGGATCCGGACGGCCCTGCCGCTGAC
>NZ_KI914969.1:19497-20598 GCF_000520575.1 Arthrobacter sp. I3 | reverse complement strand
GGCCCTGCCGCTGACCACTATTCCGCCGGCAGCGGGAATGTCCACTGTGAGTAGGCTCGGGCGGCCGACGTGCCGTCCCTGGTGGATCAAGACTCTCGACGGGGGCTCGACCAGGCCCAGGATGCGCAGGTATGCGCCGACCGCCGCCGCGGCGGCCCCTGTTGCGGGGTCCTCCGTGATTGCTCCCACCGGGAACAGGTTCCGGGCTTCGAATTCGCCGTCTGCAATCCGGTGCAGGACGGCTACCGTTGCGGCCCAGCCCTGTGCGTCCATGAGCTGGCGCACCGTCTGCGGATCGAAGGCAAAGGAGTCGAAAAGGGTGCTGTCGGCGACGACCAGCACCGGATGCCAGTTCCCTGAATACGCGATCCGCGGCGGATAAGCGGGATCGAGATCGGTCAGCCCGACGCCGAGCAAGCCCAGAAGGTCAGCCAGGATGTCGTCGTCGAAGACGGCCAGCTGTGGCTCAACACCCGTGAACGATGCCGTGATGTCGTCGCCGTCGCCCGCTGTTTCGATGAGGACGGGGCCGACGGGGGTGTCGAAGGTGAAGGATCCTGCCCCGTCGCGTGCGCTCAGCGCAACGGCCAGCGCAATGGTCGCATGGCCACAGAATGGCACCTCGGCGATCGGCGAGAAGTATCGAACCCGGCTCCGGCGCGGGTCCCCGCCGAGACCCGGCTCCGTCACGAAGGCAGTTTCGGCGTACCCGACGGCGGCCGCCACCGCCAGCATCCCGGCATCGTCGAGATGGCGGGCATCCAGGACCAGACCGGCAGGATTACCGCCGTCTGGCGTCGTGGAAAAAGCCGTATAACGCAGGACCTCGGGGGTGTTTTCCATACCCCGATCCTCCCACCTCCAGCCACCGCCTCAGCGTTGATCCACCCATGCGGGCGGTCTATGACAGGGCATCACGGAGAGGTAAAAAGCGGTGGCGCGTCGCGGCAAATCCTGGCGATGCGGCTCAGGCCAGGTTTTCCTTGAGCAGGGCGCGGTGCTCGATGGCGGCTTCGCGGTGGAGTGCGCGGCCGGCGTCGGTGAGTTCCAGAAAGAGTGAACGCCGGTCATCTTCGCAGGAGTGGCGGGAAATGAGCCCGG
>NZ_KI914969.1:9415-19397 GCF_000520575.1 Arthrobacter sp. I3 | reverse complement strand
CCCGGCCTTGTCGAGCCGATCCACCACCTTGGACATGGCGCTCTGGGTCATGGGGGTGCGCTCACCCAGCTGTTTCATCCGGCATGCTGAGTCTGCGCTTTCGGCCACGAGATCCAGGATTTCAAACTCAGTCAGGCCGATGTTGAACCGCGACTCCAGGGCGCGGTCGATCGCCCCCGCGGTGCGAAAGTACGTGGTCTGGATGCTGCGCCATTGCTCTACCAGCTGGCGGTCCTGCGGTCTTGCCATGCCGAAATTCTAGTTCATGACGAAATAAAAGTCCACGTCATAATATTCCTTGTCATTCAATGACGCGTCATATAAATTGGTGCCATGACCTCAACTTCCACTCTTGAAAGACCTGCCGGAGAACGGCTTGCTCCCGTCCGCTGGAGCCGTGCGCAGTGGATGCTTCTCCTGGTCCTGTGCACCGTTTTGGCGCTCGATGCGCTGGACGTATCCATGGTCGGTGTGGCACTGCCTTCAATCGGAACCGAACTTCACCTTGGAACCGAGTCCCTCCAGTGGATCGTCTCTGCCTACGTGCTCGGTTACGGAAGTCTTCTTCTGCTCGGCGGCCGGATGGCCGATCTGCTCGGCCGGCGGCGCATCTTCCTGATCGCGCTCAGCGTCTTTGCCGCAGCTTCCTTGCTCGGCGGCCTGGTGGATGACCCAGCCCTGCTGATCGGCACCCGCTTCCTCAAGGGCCTTGCCGCCGCATTCACCGCTCCTGCCGGTTTCTCGATCATCACCACCAACTTCGCGGAAGGTCGCGAACGCAACCGGGCTGTGTCTATCTTCACCACTTTCGGTGCGAGCGGTTTCTCACTCGGCCTGGTCGTCGGAGGCCTGATGACCGCGATGAGCTGGCGCTGGACGTTCCTGGTCTCGGTGCCGGTGGCGGTCGCCGTCGTGATTCTTGGCCTGAAATACATCCCCCGGGACAACGCCGCCGGCAGGGCCGAAGGAAGTAATCAGGACAGCGGGCATGACCTCTGGGGCGCCGTCACACTCGCCGCCGGCATGCTGGGGCTCGTTTACACGCTCGTTGCGGCACCCGGGAACGGTTGGGGATCTGTGGCAACTATCGCCGGATTCGTGGCCTCCGCAGCGGTGCTGGCGGCCTTCGCCCTGATCGAGAACCGGGTCAGGCACCCCTTGATCAGGTTCAGCATCCTCAGGGAAGGTTGGGTGGCGCGGGCGAACCTCAGCGCCGTGGGATTGTTCGGCTCATATTTGAGTTTCCAGTTCATCCTCACGCTGTACCTGCAGTCCGTGCTGGGATGGAGCCCCCTCAGCATGGCCCTGGCGCTTCTTCCCACGGGCCTGCTGGTGGCCTCGAGCGCACCTTTCGCGGACCGGCTCATCGACAAGTTTGGCGCCCCGTGGCTGATCCGGACCGGTTTGGCCTCGCTGGCGCTCGGCTATCTCCTGTTCCTGCGCGTGGGCACCTCGCCGAACTACGTGACGGACATTCTGCCCTCAGTTCTGCTGCTGGGCGTCGGCTTCGCCCTGGCGTTCCCGTCAATCAACGTCCAGGCCACCGCGGGCATCCGGAATTCTGAACAGGGCCTGGCAGCCGGCCTGATCCAGACCAGCACCCAGGTGGGGGCCGCCCTGGTTCTCGCCGTCACCACCGCCATGGTCAGCGGTCACGGCAACGCGTCCGACGGCGGCGCTGGCCTGGATGCGGCGGCCATGCTGGAACTGTATCGCCCCGGCCTGATCCTGAGCGCAGCTGTGGCGGTTGCAGCCCTGCTGATCGCAGCGGCGCCCTCCCGGAGCCGGAAACGGGTGGCAGTAGAACACTGACCGGCTGGACGTGACTTCCAGCCAGAGCCCTCGGCTTAGGCCGAGGGCTCTGGTTCGCGATGGCCAATCCGCCGTGGTGGACTGAATGGCGGACGACTACGGAGCAACAAACGGGCAACGGCCGGCAACTTGCAAAATAAAACATATTTATTTGACACATTTGACTCAAAATTTGAGTCGTGGCACGCGCGCGGAGAGATTGTGCAAGCGCTTACATTGACCGCGGTATGAGCCGTTTTGGTGTCTGAAATGTGGTTTTGAATCCTCGCCGGCACTGTCTACGGTGATGAACGTCCAGGAGGTCAGCACCCTCACGGGCCACCGACGGGGCCCTACCGAGGTCCCGTCCCCTCGACACGATGGCGTCCTCGATGACGCCTGCGGTGTCATCGAGGCTGCCGGAGTTTCGGGGAATGAGGGCAAATGCCCGTCTTCCACGAATGGTCTCAACTCCGCGAGAAGAGCAAAAATGCACGAGCACCCCAATACACACCGGAAGCTGCGGTGGCGTTCTGTCGCCGCCGCACTGGCGGCGGCCGTGGCGGCCTCCGTCTTCCTTGCCGTTCCGTCAGCCCAGGCAAACACGCCCTCGGATCCGCCGAGCGGCGGCCAGCTGCCGGCTCCGACACCCGGCTTCCCCCTGCCCACCAAGCACACCCAGCAGGCGTTCGATCCGGCCGCGGCCTTCACCTCCAAGTGGACGCGTGCCGATGCCAAGCAGATTATGGCCCAAAGCAGCACAGACGTAACCCCGGGCCAGAACTCCATGAGCCCGAACGTCACCATGCCGGAAATCCCCCAGAACTTCCCGGCCATGAACGACGACGTCTGGGTTTGGGACACGTGGTCCCTGACCGATGAGAATGCAAACCAGATCAGCTACAAGGGCTGGGACGTGATCTTCTCACTCGTTGCCGACCGCCACGCCGGCTACGGCTTCGACCAGCGGCACTGGAACGCCCGGATCGGCTATTTCTTCCGCAAGACCAACGCCGATCCGGCCAAGGACAAGTGGAACTACGGCGGACACCTGTTCCTGGACAACACCTCCGTCGGCAACACCGAATGGTCCGGTTCGACCCGCCTCATGCAGGGGAACCACGTCAACGTCTTCTACACCGCAACGACGTTCTACGACGTTGCCGAGCGCAACGCCGGCGGCGGCGGAATCGCCCCGGATGCCGTGATTGCCAAGGCGCTGGGCAACATCCACGCTGACAAGAACGGCGTGAGCTTCGACGGCTTCGAGCACACCAAACTCCTTGAGCCGGACGGCGTCATGTACCAGAACAAGGCCCAGAACCCAGGGTTCGCCTTCCGGGACCCCTACACGTTCGCAGACCCGGCGCACCCGGGCAAGACCTTCATGGTCTTCGAAGGCAACACCGGTGGCCAGCGGGGCGATTACAAGTGCACGGACCAGGACCTGGGCTACCAGCCCGGGGACCCCCGCGCCGAATCCGCGAACACCGTCAACGCCACCACCGGTGCATGGTTCCAGACCGCCAACGTGGGCCTGGCCGTGGCGGACAACAAAGACCTGACCAAGTGGCACTTCCTGCCGCCGGTCCTGTCCGCCAACTGCGTCAACGACCAGACCGAGCGTCCGCAGATCTTCATCCAGAACGAGGGCGGCAAGAACAAGTACTACCTGTTCACCATCAGCCACCAGTTCACCTATGCGGATGGAATGCGCGGCCCCGACGGCGTGTACGGCTTTGTTGGCGACGGCGTCCGTTCCGACTACCAGCCCATGAACAACAGCGGCCTGACGCTGGCATCCCCCACGGACCTGAACATGCCGGCCAATGCCCCCGAAGGGCCGGACCCCCGCCAGAACGGCCGCCAGTTCCAGGCCTACTCGCACTACGTGCAGCCCGGCGGGCTGGTGCAGTCCTTTATCGACAACGTGAACGGTGTACGCGGCGGTTCCCTCTCGCCCACCGTGAAGATCAACTTCCGCAACGGAGTTTCGGCCGTTGACCGCACTTTCGGCCAGAACGGTCTGGGCCCCTTCGGGTACCTGCCCACGAACCTCAACGTCGGCGGTGCCGGCCTCTACAAGTAGTGCACTAGGCAGTCATGAGGCGGAAACGCCCGGAATCCCGGGTGCTTCCGTCCTTCGCATATACAAGCCACAGGTGGGGCGGGATGGCTTCCGCCAGAACCAGGAATGTTGAATCATGAAAAACCGTCGGACGATCTGGATTGTGCTGGCAGCAACGGCCGTGGCCGTTCTTGTCGCTGTGGCGCTGGTCCCTGCGACGGGATCCCCTCCGGGCCCCCAGAGCCAGGCCGAGCCGGCGCCCACTGTTTCAGCTTTCGGCCGGGCCGAGGGAGCATCCGAGTTCCGGCCGAGCTATCACATCACGCCCGGAAAGCACTGGATGAATGATCCGCAGCGTCCGATCCTGCTCGACGGCGTGTGGCACTACTACTACCTCTACAACGCGGGTTACCCGAAGGAGAACGGCACCGAGTGGTACCACCTGACCAGCACGGACCTGGTGCATTGGAAGGAGGAGGGGGTGGCGATCAGCAAGTACAAAAACGGGCTGGGCGACATCGAGACCGGAAGCGCCGTGGTGGACCACGACAATTCGGCCGGCTTCGGCAAGGGAGCCGTCATCGCGGTCATGACGCAGCAGGACCAGGGCATCCAGCGCCAATCCTTGTTCTATTCCACCGACAACGGATACTCATTCACCGCGTATTCGCAGAATCCGGTCATGGAAAATCCTGGCGAACCGGACTGGCGGGACCCTAAGATCATCCGCGATGAAGCCCACGGCCAATGGGTGATGGCCCTGGCCGAAGGCAGCAAAATCGGCATGTATACCTCGCCGGACCTGAAGAATTGGCGCTACGCCTCGGGCGTCGAACGCACCGGTCTTGGCACCCTGGAATGCCCGGACCTCTTCCAGCTGGATCTCGACGGTGATCCAGCCAAACGGACCTGGGTCCTTGCCGCCAGCGCCAACGGGAGTGAAGAGGGATTCACCACGGGCGTTGCCTACTGGACTGGCGAGTGGGACGGGACCCGATTCACCCCGTCCGGCCGACCGCATCAGTGGCTCGACGCCGGCTCCGACTTCTACGCCGCCGTGACGTGGGATGATCCGAGGCTTAGCGAAAGCCAGCGGATGTCCTCCCGGCACGCTCTCGGGTGGATGAACAACTGGGCGTACGCCCGGCAACTGCCCACCGAGGACTGGCACGGCGGTGCCGACACCATTGTGCGCGACATTCGGCTGGAAACAATCGCGGGAGAGCCGACTCTTGTCTCGAACCCCACCGCCGCCATGAAGTCCATTGAAGGCCCGGCGGCAACAACTGGGGAACGTCGATTGACACAGGATGGCGCAGGGCAGTTGCCGGTTCCGGAGGGCCGGGCGTACCGGCTCGATGTGACTCTTGAGCGGACCGAGGAAGACGACGGATCCGAAGCGAGGATCGAGCTCGGAAGCGACGGCGGAACGTTCGCGACGGTCGGATATGACTTTTCCGAAGAATCGGCATTCATCTCCCGCGAGGCTGATGCTGCCGCCACCGGCAAGGCCGAACTCAGTCCGGACTATCGGGCATCGCGGCGGGCAGTCAGCCCAGCGCGAGACGGGAAAGTGGAGCTGTCGATTTTCGTCGACTACAGCTCGGTGGAGGTTTTCATCAACGGCGGAGAAAAGACCATGACGTCACTGGTCTTCCCCACCGCGGGGACGCCGAACATCAAGGCCGTCACGGCGGGGGGCACGCTGACGCTGAAGTCCTTCAGCTCCAGGCAGCTGGCCGCCACACACTGACCAGCACCCGTTTGGAGGATCACAGAGATCCACGTCGATGAGATGAAATTCCGCTCTATCGCTACCGGCAAGAGGCCTGGGCCAGGTTCCATGGGAACGAGGCTACGAGTTTTTAGTTTTGTCATGTTGACGGACGGTTCATTCGAACCTGGAACACGTAGGGTTGTCAGCATCGGCGGTCAATATCCAGTCAGCCCGATGGCATCGCACGTATTCCCCTGTCAGCAAAAGCCCGACAGGTTTTTCGTTGAACCGATGCCTGAGAGGCAGCAGTGACTAACATGCACATCAAGGAACAATGGAACCGGCTCGATCCGACCACCCAGCAGTGGCTGATGGACAACCCTGGATGCATGGTGCTGCCCCGCACCCTGACGGCAATTTTCAACAAGGAAACGGGCGAAAACGCCGACATCGACACCCATGGCGAAGCCGTGCTTAGCGACGAGGACAGGGAGTTCATCCAGGGCAAGGCACGCGAAGCCGCCGGCGGCCTTTCGGATGACCGCTTTCTTTGATTCCGCCCAACCCTAACCCCGTCTCCGGGGGGTCCTGCGTGGGCGAGCTGTCCGTGGCGCCCAATCGGCCGCGACGGGAAAGAGAACCCTCTATTGGAGATAATCGGGCGCCGCTTCCAGACCGAAGTACTTCTCAAGGGTGGCAATCCCGGTGCTTTGCATATCCTCGGCGATAACCTTTCCCACATAGCGCAGATGCCATGGCTCGTAGGTGTAGCCGGTAGTGGCCTCGGCCCCGGCCGGATATCGGATGATGAATCCGTACTCCCAGCCGTGCTCGGCCGCCCACCGCCCTGCCGGGGTATTGGCGAAGCAGGCTTGCAGGGCGCAGGTTCCGCTGGCATTGCCGATGTCCATCGCCAGGCCGGTCTGGTGTTCGCTGTAGCCGGGCCGGGCAGCAAGGGTGTCCGCCGTCGCCTGTCCGTACTGGCGCACGTAGCTGTGATAGAGGCTGGCCTGCTCGCTGAACGAACGGTAGCCGCTGATCGGCATGACGTTCACGCCGGCCGCCTTGGCGGCTTTGGCAAACTGCTTGTAGGCGTCCGCGGCCGGCGCCCGCAACCGTTCCGCTTGGACCCTGACCAGCTGCCCCGGTACATAAGCGGCCGGGTTCAGCTGCCGGTGCTTGTTGACCACCACCTGCAGGCTGGAGGCAGAATCAAAGTCGTAGCCCGCCGCGGCCACTGCCGTCACGGACGGTGCGATCATGCCGAGCGAAAGCACCAGCCCTGCCACAGCACCCGTCATCCTGCTGATTCCTCTAAGCACGGTGGCCTCCTAGAAGTGTCCGGAACAGATTCGGGAACTCTACCGGCCTGCAGGGTCCGTGGTCGAGAGGGATCCGGAACAACTACGCGCCCACGGCGGTCCGCACGGGACCGTCAGCACTTGACCTCGGTCCTGAGGTCGCGAATCGCGCCCTCGACGTTGGAGGCTTCGTCCCGGAGGGAATCAGCTGCTTGAGTCAACGTGGCGTTGTCAGGCACCGCGGCGACTGCGGCATTGAACTTGGCTTCGGCGGCCATCACCGCCTCCGCCCGTTGCTGGGCGAGGTTCTCGCTTGCCTTGGCCAGCTCTTCATAGGTCTTGGAGACTTGGTCTTGGGCCGCGCGCACCTGCTCGATGGTGGCGTCCGGCTTCAGCGTGGCCTTGAAATTCGCCAGAGCCGCGGCATGGGCATCGGCAGCAGCGCAGATTTCCGACACGCTCGCGGGCGGGCTCGAGATGGCCGCGGTGGGGCTTGGGGTGGCAGCCGGCGGACTCGTGGGGCTGCATCCGGTGAGCAGTACGACGGCGGTCGCAAGCGCGATGGATCCCACGGTGATTGCGTGCGGTCTTGACATTTGAGGGCTCCTCTCCCAGCTGGGATCGCCCCCGAGCAGTGGGGCATCGAAGGGCATATCCATCGTCTGCCCGGACGCGGGTGCGGACCTCATCCGCCGGGGGTGAAATGGGCGGTAGTGCCCCGCCGACCGGCACGGGCCCAAAGGCCCTTTTGGGACCGGCGGAACGCGGGTATTAATGGTTGTGCCACGGCGGGACGGGTCCTCCGCGACTGGTGTTGAAGCCGGGGCGGGCGGTCCAGGGCGGATGTTAAAAGCCTCCCTGGGCCGCCGCGGCGCTGAAGCGGATTTCCCGCTGTCACGGGAACAGCTCAGCGGAACAGCTGAGGAACAGTTCATCGAAACAGGTCGCCGGGCAGTCCGGAACCATACCAATGCGACAGAGGCCCTGGCTCTGACAAATGGGAGGCGCGGCGGTGTCCGCCCGGACGTATGCTGTTTTCATCGGTTCAGCAGTGAGCTGCGTGCTTTGATCTCGAGCGTGGAACATGACCCAAGGAATTGCAAGAGACGGCCGGCAGGATCGTTATGCCTCCTTCTGGGAGCTGCACTTCAACGACCCGGATGTCGGCGCCTTCCTCAGCGAAGCCGTGAGTGAGTTTGTCGACGACATCGGTGGTCCCGGCCGTGGAATCAGCTGGGCAGTGACACTGGTCGGGTCCGCGGAGGCCCTCACGCTGACCGCGGGCAGCGCACCGGCACGGGCCGCCGACGAGGCGCAGCGTTCCTTCGATGACGGGCCCGCCCGCACGGCGGTCCGAACCGGCGAATATGTCTTCGTGGGCGACACTTCCCTGGAACGGCGCTGGCCGGGGTACGCCAGCGCCGCCGCAGCCTTCGGGGTCCGGTCCCTCGTATCCGTTCCACTGACACCACAAGCGGTCTTCCATGCCGCCGTGAACCTGTACGCCGCGTGGCCACACGTCTTCACCAGCGCAGACATCATCGCAGCGGCTCGGTTGGCCCGCTACATCTCCCGTGCACTGCGTTTGGTCCAGGAGTTGGCGCTGAGGTCCGGGGGCGGCGCAGATCTCTCCTCGGCGCAGCTCTCCCGGGCACTGGCCGGGCTGGCGCTGCGGACGCTGGTGCGGGAGTACGGGTTCAGCGAAGAAGGGGCGCTTGACTACCTGCGCAGCGTCGCGGGCGGAGCCGCGCGGGAATCATCCGGCGCCACGGTCCACGTCCTGGTGCCCGATTCCGTTCCGGGCCAGAACGTGCCCCAGCCCAGTCCCTATGCCGCGGCGCCACACGGCGGAGACACGCCCCCCGTCCGGCGGCGGCGGCGCAGGACGGGGACTCCGGCGTAGGCGGATGCCGGCACGCGCCCCGCGGGACGGCATACCGGGCTCAACCAGGGCCGCGGTCAGGCCGCGCTGGCGTCTTCTGTTCCGTGGGCATGGCCTGGCCGGAGGACCTTCAGCGCGCCGGCCCACGCGATCACCTGGTCAAACAGGATCTGCAGGCTCTTTTCCGCGGCCGCCGTCGGGATGAAAGTGCGGTAATTCGCGAACTCCGTGGCCAGGGGCAGCGCCACCTGGGCCCGGACGTCGGCCATCTGCAGCTCCGCGGACACTCCGCGGAAGTGTTCGACGGCGCGGATGCCGCCGCTGCTGCCGTAGCTGACAAACCCGGCCGCCTTGTTGTTCCACTCCTTGTAGAGGTAGTCCACAGCGTTTTTCAGTGCGCCGGGAATCGAGTGGTTGTACTCGCCCGTGACGAAGATGTAGCCGTCGAATCCGTCGACAGCTTCGGACCAGGCCTTGGTGTAGGGCTGGCTGTACCGGCCGAAGGAGGGTGGCAGCGGCTCGTCCAGCAGCGGAAGATTAAAATCGGCGACGTCGAGGACGTCAAAGGTGGCATCGCCGCGTTCTGATGCCCGGGCACTTACCCAGTCGGCGACGGCCTTTCCGAGGCGACCGGGCCGGGTGCTCCCGAGCACGATAGCGATGCGGATCATGGCGGGCTCCTTTCCGGAAGTAATACTTGCCCACACTCAGAACAACAAAACGGAGGGCTCGAAACTTCCGCAACCGCCGTGGGCCACGCGGGTTCAGGGGCTAACGCGCGGCACGGCGATGGTCCGGAAGGATCCGTCCGCCGCGCAGCACGGCGACGAGGTCGAAGCCCGGGTCAACGGCGATGATATCGGCGCGCATTCCAGCCCGGAGGGCGCCGATCTCGGTCTCCAGGCCCAGGACCCGGGCCGGGACCAGGGTGGCCGCCGCGACGGCGTCGGCCGGACTCACTCCCGCCGCGATGGTGGCGCGGACAACCTCCAACAGGGTCGCCGTTCCCCCGGCAAGGGCGCCGTTGCTCCGCAGGGTGGCCACGCCGTCGTGCACCACCACATCCGCGGGGCCGAGTTCGTAGTCGCCGTCGGGCAGCCCGGTCGCCGCCATGGAGTCCGTCACCAGCGCGATGCCCCCGGCTCCGACCAGGTCAAAGACCATCCGGACCATCTCCGGGTCGAGGTGCACGCCGTCGCCGACGAGCTCGACGACGACCGTGC
>NZ_KI914969.1:0-9315 GCF_000520575.1 Arthrobacter sp. I3 | reverse complement strand
AGGCATGCCGTTGAACAGATGGGTCACCGTGGGCCGGGCGCGCGGCCCGAAGGCCCCGGAAGCCGCGCCCCCGCGGATGAGGTCCGCGGCCTCCGCCAGTGAGGCCGCGGCCACGGGGGCCGCGGCATCGGTATGGCCCAGCGAGGGGATCACCCCGTGGTCCGTGAGGATTCGGAGGAGCTCACCCGCGCCGGGCAGTTCGGGGGCGTAGGTCATGGTCCGCAGGGCTCCGCCGGCCGCCGCCACCAGCCGCCGGAGCAGCGCAGGGTCGGGGGCGCGGAGCCAGTGCGGGTCCTGCGCGCCGGAGCGGGCGGCGGAGAGGAAGGGCCCCTCGCAGTGCACGCCGGCGATCAGGCCCTCGGCCGCCAGGACCTTGAGTACGCCGAGCGACCCCACCAGCTCATCTTCCGGGGCCGTGACGAGGCTGGCCAGGAGGCTGGTGGTCCCGTTGCGGTGCAGGAAGTCCACGGCCGCCCGGCAGGCCCGGTCGTTGCCGGCCGGGAATCCGCCGCCCGCGGCGCCGTGGCAATGGAGGTCGACAAGCCCGGGAAGCAGGGAGCTGCCGGGCGGCAGCGGGAGCTCCTCCGCACCCGGGAAATGTGCGGCGTCAAAGCCGTCGCCGGGTCCCGCGTAGGCGATCAGGCCGCCGTTCACCGCCACCACGCAGCCCGGTGTGCAGTCGCCGTCCGTGATGAGGGCACCCCGCAGGATGTAGGCAGGGGCGGCGGCTTCGCGGTCCTCGAGGGGCAGGATCATGCTGCCAAACCTAGCGCAGCACGACCGTCCTGTTGCCCTGGAGGATGACGCGTCCCTCGCAGTGCCAGCGGACGGCGTTGGAGAGCGCCTTACACTCGGTGTCGCGTCCGGCGGCCACGAGGTCCTCGGGCCCGAAGGTGTGGTCTACTTCCACCACCTGCTGGGCGATGATCGGCCCCTCGTCCAGTTCGGCGTTGACATAGTGGGCGGTGGCGCCGACCGTCTTCACGCCCCGGGCGTGCGCCTGGTGGTAGGGCTTCGCGCCCTTGAAGCTGGGCAGGAAGGAGTGGTGGATGTTGATGGCGCGGCCATCGAGCTGGCGGGTGAGGTTGTCGCTGAGGACCTGCATGTAGCGAGCCAGGACCACCAGTTCAACGTCCATCCGGTCGATCAGTTCCAGGAGCCGCTGCTCGGCCGCGGGCTTGGTGTCCGGGGTGATGGGCACATGGAAGAACGGGATTCCGTGCCACTCGACGGTCCGCCGGTGATCGGGATGGTTCGAGACGACGCCGACGATCTCGATGGGCAGTTCCCCGGTGCGGGCCCGGTACAGCAGATCGTTGAGGCAGTGCTCGAACTTCGAGACCATGATCAGGACCCGCCGTTTGCTGCCGTGCCGCCGCAGGTCCCAGCGCATGCCGAATTTGTCGGCGACCGGAACGAAGGCTTCCCGAAGCGTGTCCAGGGTGGTTTGGTCCCCGGCCGAGGCGAAGTGGAGCCGCATGAAGAAATGGCCGTCCAGCTGTGAGTCGAACTGTTTGCTTTCCAGGATGTCGCAGCCCTGGTCCAGCAGGAAGCCGGACACGGCGTGGACGATCCCGCGCGTTTCCGGGCAGTCCAGGGTCAGGATGTGCTCCACGGTTTCGGTGCTCTGGTTCTCGGCCATGGTCAGCACTCCACGACATTCACGGCGAGGCCTCCGCGGGAGGTTTCCTTGTACTTGGTTTTCATGTCTGCTCCTGTTTCGCGCATGGTCTTAATGGCCTTGTCCAGCGAGACTTTATGGCTGCCGTCCCCGTGCAGGCACAGGCGGGCGGCGTTGATGGCTTTGACGCTGGCAATGGCGTTGCGTTCGATGCAGGGGATCTGCACCAGCCCGCCGACGGGGTCGCAGGTCAGGCCGAGGTTGTGTTCGATCCCGACTTCGGCGGCGTTTTCCACCTGTTCCGGGGTGCCGCCCAGCACTTCGCAGAGCCCCGCCGCCGCCATGGAGCACGCCGATCCGACTTCACCCTGGCAGCCGACCTCTGCCCCGGAGATGGAGGCATTGATCTTGAACAGGATCCCGACGGCGGCCGCGGCCAGCAGGAAGCGCACCACGCCGTCGTCGTTGGCTCCGGGGACGAACTTGACGTAATAGTGCAGCACGGCCGGCACAATGCCGGCGGCACCGTTGGTGGGCGCCGTGACGATCCGGCCCCCCGCGGCGTTTTCCTCGTTGACGGCCAGCGCGAAGAGGTTCACCCATTCCATGGCGAGCAGCGGGTCGGCAGGGACCTGGACCGGCGATGGGTTCCGGGCGTCCGCCTCGGCGCTGACGGCGGATGCTGCCAGCGTCCGAAACAACGACGGGGCGCGCCGTTTGACGTTCAGCCCGCCGGGCAGGATGCCCTCGGCAGCGCAGCCCTTTTCCACGCACTGGCGCATGACCGCCCACAGGGCCAAGAGCTTCTCCCGGAGGTCGGCTTCGGTGCGCCAGACGAGTTCGTTGGCCAGCATGACGTCGGAGACGGACATATTCTCTCGGTGGCATATTTCGAGGAGTTCGTCAGCTGTTGTGAACGGGTAGGGCAGCACCGTGTCGTCGGCCACCACGTGGTCGGCGCCTTGTGCATTGCCATCGACCACAAAGCCGCCCCCAATCGAATAGAAGCTCCGTTCGCTGAGGACGTCGCCGGCGCGGTCAAGGGCCCGGAAGGTCATGCCGTTCGGATGGGCGGGCAGCGACTTGCGGCGGTGCAGGACCACGTCCTCATCCCAGTTGAAATCCACCCGGTGATGGCCGGCGAGCTGCAGTTCCGCATCCAGGGCAGCGGCTGCCACCTGGTCATCCGCCGTAGCGGTGTCCACTGTCTCGGGGTCCTGGCCCTGGAGGCCCAGGACGACGGCCTTGTCCGAACCGTGGCCCCGGCCGGTGGCGCCGAGGGAACCGAACAGCTCGGCCTGCACCCTCGCAGTGGAACTCAGTTGCCCGTCGCTCTTGAGCCCGTCGGCGAACCGCTTGGCCGCCCGCATCGGGCCGACCGTGTGGGAGGAGGACGGCCCGATGCCAACAGAAAACAGGTCAAGGACGCTGAGCGCCATCAGGGGACCTCGGTGGAGGCATATTCGCGCATGGCGTCGAGGAGCCAGCGGCCGAGGAACTCCGCGAAGGATGCCCGCGGGAAGATCCGGTAGGTCTCATCTCCGGTCTTCCACAGAACAACGGGGATGCCGCCGATCTCCGTGGACAGGGCCGTTCCGGGCTGGAAGACGCGGGGGTGCAGGTCCAGGGCGCAGCCCTTCTCCAGCACGGCACTGGCCCGGGGTCCGGAGAGCTCGAGCGTGGTGCGGTTAGCCGAGAGATCCACCACCTGGCCCTGGCCGTCACCCAGTGCTGCGATGAGCGTCCGGGGGAGCTCACCGCCCAGGCTTTCGTGGGATTCGGCGGGGGCCACGAGCAGGAATTCTGCCGGCCCAAGCCACAGCACTGCGGTGTCGCCGCTGCCGCGGACTTCCCCGGAAGCGGAGGGCAGGCCACCTGTGAGGGCGCCCAGCCGCTTCCCTGCATCGCCGGCAGGATCGACCCGGAGCCCTGCCATGGTCAGGAACGGTACCTCGCGCAGCTCCACAGTGCCCGCAACGGATCCCGCTTCAAAAGCCGTTCTCAGGAGCGACGCCGGACTCTTCCTGAGGGTCTGGATCTTCTTGGAATTTTCGAGTGCTGCAGTGTCAGCCATCTTTGCGGGCCCCTTCAGAGTCAAATAGTACGGTTTCTGCGACGATTACGTCCACGAGTTGGTCGCCGGCGGCGGCCACCAGGGTCTCGCCAATGCGGTTGCGGCCGTTCTTGATCAGGGCCAGGGCAAACGACCTGCCCAGCGCCGCACTGTGGTAGCTCGAGGTCACGAATCCCTGCATGGGCACGGGGCCGTAGGCGGGGTTGACGGTGATGCCCTGTTCCACCAGTTGGGTGCCTTCGGGGAGCCGGATGGTGCCGTCCACGGGGAGGACGCTGACCAGGTGTTTCCGGTCGGTGCGGCCGGCGTCCTTGCGGGTGTAGGAGCGTTTGCCGATGAAGTCCTTGACCTTGGACACGACCCATTCCATGCCGGCGTCCTGCGGTGTCACGGTCCCGTCAGTGTCCTGGCCGACGATCGGATACCCCTTCTCTGCACGCAGCACGTGCATGGTCTCGGTACCGTACGGGGTGATGTTGAACTCCGCGCCGGCCGCCGCCACGGCTTCCCAGGTGCTCAGCCCGTACCAGGACGGAACGTTGATTTCGTAGGCCAGTTCGCCGGAGAACGAGATCCGGCAGACCCGGGCCTGGACACCGGAGGCCAGGGTGGTCTCCCGGAACGTCATGAACGGGAAAGCCTCGGAGTCCAGGCCGCCGTCGGCTGCCAGTTCCGGAGCCACTTTGGCGAGAACGGCGCGGGATTTCGGACCGACGACGGCGATGGTGGACCACTGCTCCGTGACGGAGGTGCAGTGCACATCCAGTTCCGGCCATTCGGTCTGCAGCCATTCCTCCAGCCAGTCCAGCACCTTGGCGGCGCCGCCGGTGGTGGTGGTCATGAAGAAGCGGTCCTCGTCCAGGCGCAGGGTGACGCCGTCGTCGAAGATCATCCCGTCCGGGGTGCACATGACGCCGTAGCGGGCCGAACCCGGAGCGAGTTTCTTGAACGCGTTGGTGTAGATGCGGTTCAGGAACTCGCCGGCGTCCTTGCCGCGGATCTCGATCTTGCCCAGGGTGGTGGCGTCCATGAAGCCCACGGATTCCCGGACGGCGGCGCATTCACGGAGCACCGCGGTGTCCATGTCCTCGCCGTCCTCCGGGTAGTACCACGGCCGCTTCCACTGCCCGACGTCTTCGAAGAGGGCTCCCTGGGCGACATGCCAGGGGTGGATGGAGGTGAGGCGGGCGGGGTCGAAGAGTTCGCCGCGCTGGCGTCCGGCCAGGGCGGCGAACGCCACGGGCGTGAACGGTGCCCGGTAGGTGGTGGTGCCAATGTCGCCGATCCCGCGGGACGCCTCGCCGGCTGTCCGGAGCGCGGCGGCGATGACGCCGATCGCGTTCACCCCGGAGGTCTTGCCCTGGTCGTTGGCGGTGCTGATCGAGGTGTAGCGCTTGATGTGCTCAACGGACCGCATGCCGGCACTGGTGGAGCGGAGGACATCGGCCACGGACTGGTCGCGCTGGAAATCCACGAAGTGGTGGTGCCAGTCATCCGGGCCGCCGTCCTGCCCGGGTACCAGCCAGAGCTGGCGGGTGGGGGCGGCGGCGCGCGGCGGCGTCGGCGCAGACGGTTCAGCATCGGACTCGAAGCCCGCGGCGATGACCGCCGCGGCTCCGGCGGAGATGCCTTCGGCCACGCAGTCGCCGAGGGCGAAGCTGCCGCGGCCGGAGCCGGCCACCTGCTGGTTGGGGACCACGCTGTTGGGGACGAAGGCGGCGAGGTCTTCGTCCCAGCGAAGCCTGCCCTGGCGCTGGGAGTGCAGGTGAACCACGGGGGACCAGCCGCCGGAGACGGCCAGCAGGTCGCAGGCGAGCTGTTCGATGCCCGAGGTGAGTTCGCCGGCGTCGTTGATGCTCCGGACGGTGACGCCGAGGAGCCGGCCGTCGCCGGAGACAGCAGCGGTGGTGTTCGCGACGGCGCTGCCGATCAGCACCCGCGTTCCCGCGGCCGCAGCTGCGGAAGCGGTTTCGCTTAGCTGTGCACGGGCGTCTACGACGGCTTCGACCCGGATGCCCGCGGCGCGGAGGTCGGCGGCCAGGGCGTAGGCGCTGTCGTTCGTGGTGCTGATGACCACGCGGGAACCGGCGGCGACGGCATAGCGGTTGAGGTAGGTGCGGACTGCGGACGCGAGCATGATGCCGGGGCGGTCGTTGTTTTCGAAGACCAGCGGGCGTTCGTGGGCGCCCGGGGCCAGGATGACCTGGGCGGCCCGGATGTGCCAGATCCGCTGGCGGGAAACACCGGGGGCGGCCGGGGTCAGGAGGTGGTCGGTCCGGTTCTGGGCCGCGATGACGTAGTTGGAGTCGTAGGAGCCGAAGGCGCTGGTGCGGTTCAGCACCGTGCATTCGGCCGCGGAGATCAGTTCGGCTTCAACATTGGCCACCCATTCCAGGGCGGGCTGCCCTTCGATGCTCTCGACGAGGGCCGGATCCGTGGAGCCGGACAACAGCGAGCCGCCCAGTTCGGGCTGGTCGTCGATAAGGACGACCCGGGCGCCGGAGCGGACGGCCTCGCGGGCCGCGGCCAGGCCTGCCGGGCCGCCACCGACCACCAGGACGTCGGTGTGGACATACTTCTTGTCGTATTCGGCGTGGTCCTCGGCCGGGTCCAGCTTGCCCAGTCCGCTGAGCAGTTCGGCGCTGAGGCCGTCCACGAGGGACACCGTGGTGGCGGGGAGCATGGATTCAGCCACGTGGCCCGGGAACCGGGCCGCGATCTTGACCAGGGCGTTGGATTCCTCGACGCCGGCGGACATGATGCCGCGGGGCCGTCCCTCATACAGGGAGTCGCCTGCGCGGAGCCGGCCGTTGGCCAGCAGGGCGGAGGCGAGGGTGTCGCCGGGGTGGCCAGTGTATTCACGGCCGTCCAGGGTGAAGCGCCACGTGACGCTGCGGTCGATGCGTCCGCCGGTGCTAAGACGCGCGGGCTGCGGCTGAGCGGTCATTTGACTGCTCCTTCCGGGGAGACGGGGCTGGTGACGGTGGGGGCTGTGGGGCCTGTGGCGGGCCGGAGCTGACCCATCGGGTAGACGGCCTGGATGTCGTAGGTGACGGTGTCGCGGAGCATGTTGAACCATTGCCGGCAGCCGGTGCTGTGCAGCCAGCGTTCGGCGAAGGCGCCCTTGGTGTTGTCGCGGTAGAACAGGTACTCGGCCCATTCGCGGTCCGTGAGCTCTGCCGGGTTTTCGGGGTAGGCCACGTGGGCCTGGCCGCCGTAGTGGAATTCGGTCTCGTCGCGGGGACCGCAGTTGGGGCAGGGAATCAGGAGCATGTCCTTACCTCTTTCTAGTGGGCCACGGCGGCGGCGCCGTGTTCGTCGATCAGGGCGCCGGTTTCGAAGCGCTCGAGTGCAAAGGGCTTGTTGAGTCTGTGCGGTTCTCCGGTGGCGATCGTGTGGGCGAACGTCAGCCCGGCCGCCGGTGTGCCCTTGAATCCGCCGGTGCCCCAGCCGCAGTTGACGAACATGTTTTCCACCGGGGTGGTGCCTACGATCGGGGAGGCATCCAGGGTGGTGTCCACGATCCCGCCCCAGGTCCGGAGCACGTGGGCCCGGGCGAAGATCGGGAAGAGTTCGACGGCGGCTGCCATCTGGTGCTCGATCACGTGGAAGGATCCGCGCTGGCCGTAGCCGTTGTAGGAGTCCACGCCGGCGCCCATGACCAGTTCGCCCTTGTGCGCCTGGGAGACGTAGACGTGGACGTGGTTGGACATGACGACGGTGGGGTGGACGGGCTCGTGGAGCTCGGACACGAGTGCCTGGAGGGGGTGGGACTGGATGGGGAGCCGGAACCCGGCCATTTCGGCAAGCACCGAGCTGTGCCCGGCGGCGCAGAGTCCGACCTTTTCGGTGTTGATGGTGCCGCGGGTGGTCTTGACCCCAGTGACGCGGTTGCCGTCCTTGATGAAGCCGGTGACCTCGCAGTTCTGGATGATGTCCACACCGAGCTCGTCGCATTTGCGGGCGAACGCCCAGGCGACGTGGTCGTGCTTGGCGATGCCGGCGCGCGGCTGGTAGGTGGCGCCCATGACCGGGTAGCGGATGTTGTCGTTGATGTTCAGGATGGGGCAGAGTTCCTTGACCTGCTGCGGGTCCAGCCACTCGGCGTCGACGCCGTTGAGTTTATTGGCTCCGACGCGGCGGACGCTTTCGCGGACGTCGCCCAGGGTGTGGGCCAGGTTCATGACCCCGCGCTGGCTGAACAGGAAGTCGTATTCGAGTTCCTCCGGCAGGATCTCCCAGAGCTTCAGGGCGTGCTCGTAGATCGCCGCACTCTCGTCCCAGAGGTAGTTGGAACGGATGATGGTGGTGTTCCGGGCCATGTTGCCGCCGGCGAGCCAGCCTTTTTCCAGGATGGCGATGTTGGTCATCCCGTGGTTCTTGGCCAGGTAATACGCCGTCGCCAGTCCATGTCCGCCGCCGCCCACAATCACGGCGTCGTAGCTCTTTTTGGGGTCCGGATTGCGCCAGAGGAAGTCCGGGTGCTCCGGCAGGTGTTCGGTGGTCATTGTGCTGCTCCAATCAGTTCTGCCTCAAGCCCGGTCGCCGTCGTGCCGGTGCCGAGATGCGGGTAAAGGGGGAACCGGTCCGCGAGGGCGCTGACGCGTCCACGCAGTTCAGCGGCGGTTTGGTCGCTGAGTTCGTCCCCGGGCGCCTGCGAGATGAGGGCGGAGGCGATGATGTCCGCCACCTCGGTGAACTCCGCGGCACCGAAGCCGCGGGTGGCCAGGGCGGGGGTGCCGATCCGCAGCCCGGAGGACACCATGGGCGGGCGGGGATCGAAGGGGACGGCGTTGCGGTTGACGGTGATGCCGATCCGGTGGAGCCGGTCTTCGGCCTGCTGCCCGTCCAGTTCCGAGTCCCGCAGGTCCACCAGGACCAGGTGCACATCGGTGCCGCCGTTGACCACGGAGATCCCGGCCGCCGCGACGTCGTCCTTCAGGAGCCGGGACGCGAGGATCCCGGCGCCTTCGAGCGTGCGCTCCTGACGTTCCTTGAACTCCGGTGACGCCGCGATCTTGAAGGCCACGGCCTTGGCCGCGATCACGTGTTCCAGCGGGCCGCCCTGCTGACCGGGGAACACGGCGCTGTTGATCTTGCGTGCGTACTCCTCCTTGGCCAGGATCACGCCGCCGCGCGGTCCGCCGAGGGTCTTGTGCGTGGTGGTGGTGACGACGTCGGCGTAGGGGACCGGGTTCGGGTGAAGCCCGGCGGCCACGAGGCCGGCGAAGTGTGCCATGTCCACCATGAGGTAGGCGCCCACGCGGTCGGCGATGCGCCGGAACTCGGCGAAGTCCAGCTGCCGGGAGTAGGCGGACCAGCCGGCCACGATCATCTTGGGCCGGTGTTCAAGGGCCAGGGCCTCCACTTCGGCCATGTCCACCAGGTGGTTGTGCTCGCTCACGTGGTACGGGACCACGTTGTAGAGCTTGCCGGAGAAATTGATTTTCATCCCGTGGGTGAGGTGGCCGCCGTGGGCCAGGGCCAGTCCCATGATGGTGTCGCCCGGTTCCAGGAGGGCGAACATGGCGGCGGCGTTGGCCTGCGCGCCGGAGTGCGGCTGGACGTTGGCGTACTCGGCGCCGAACAGGGCCTTGACCCGGTCGATCGCGAGCTGTTC
>NZ_KI914968.1:7566-11601 GCF_000520575.1 Arthrobacter sp. I3 | reverse complement strand
GGCCCTGGCATCCGGGCTGGCCATTTCCCATCGGGACCGCATCAGGTGGGATGGATGGTCGTATGGTCTGCGGTGGTGCCAGGCCGCCTCGACGAGGAGCCGGCGCGCGTGGGTGTTGCCGGTTTTCGTGATCGAGCCTTGGGACCGGGATGCCCCGGAGGAATGCTCGGTCGGGACCAGGCCCAGATATGCGCCGATCGTGGAGCCGGTGAACCGGTTCCAGTCGCCTATTTCCAAGGCGAGACCGAACGCGGTCAGGGTCGAGATCCCGCGCAGGCACTCCAGCGACCGGACGACGGGCGTGTATTCGCTCCGGTAGGCCATTGTTGTGATGGCCTCGTCGAGGCGGTCGCGCCGGTCCAGGATCTCGTGCATTGCCTCCAGAGAGGATGCGTAGGTCAGTTGCAGGGCCGGGGCATCGAAGCGTTGTTGGGCCAGCCAGAGTTCGTGGGTGCCGGTCCAAGCCCTCCCTCCGGAATACACGATGCCCTGACGCAACAGGAGCTTGGAGATCCGGTGCCGGGAACGCATCAGATCCCCGCGGGCATCTTCCCGGGCCCGGACCAGGTCCCGGGCCGCCTCCTGATCCGCAGCGGGGACCCTGATCGCGGTGATCTCGCCCAGTTTCAGCAGCCGGGCCAGATGCAGCGCATCCTTCGCGTCCGTCTTAACCCGGTCACCGGACGGACGCTGGAGTTTCGACGGGGCCGCGACGAGCGTGTCGATCCCGGCGGCCAGCAGAAACCGGGCCAGCCCGAAACCCGTCGGGCCGGCCTCGTAGACGACCCGCACCGGGGCCGGAAGAGACACGATCCAGGCAAGAATCTCAGCATAATCCGGAGTCAACCGGTGCGGAATGATCTCGCCGGTCTGCGCGTCCAGAGCGCATCCGGCAACAGAACGGGCATGGACATCCAGGCCGACGCTTGTACGCTCGAACATAGCTGGAACCTCCAATTTCAAATGTGGCTCTACCTGTCCGCCAAGTCTGGCAGGCAACCCACGTCCCGCTTTGAAAAGGAGGTTCCAGCCCGAAAAACCCGGCTACCTCATATCGTCTAGCCTCGGCGTTTCGTGTCGGCGGTCATGAGATGCGCCTCTGCTCACGTGCGGCTGCGATGTATTGGGAATAGGTGCTCGCCTTACGGGCACTGTTGCGACACGGAGCGACCAAAAAACGCCGCCACAGAGCGACCAACTCCACACAATAAACCCTGCCGTACATGGGCATCCTGATCTGAGCAAAAATTTGTGCACGGTAAGGACCGGCTCACGGGCGGTACAGATCGTGACGGCGAACGCGGCCGGCACCGTCCAGGCGGCGGGCTGTGCCAGCCACGACGGCGTCTGCGCAGCACCCAGCACCGAGCCGGCCACCATCGCACTGCCGCAGAGCACGCCGCCGGTCACCATGCCCGCGATAGCCCCGGTGTCCGTCAGCCCCCGCCACCAGATGCCCAGCAGCAGGACCGGGCAGATCGTGGACGCGGTAAAGGCAAACACAAGCCCCACGCTGCCGGCCAATGCCTGCGATTCGGTCATCGAGGCGATCCCCAGCGGGACCAGGGCCGAGACCACTGCTGCCAGCCGGAAGCCCCGGACACTGCCGCCGAACACGTCCTGGCTGATCACGCCGGCCAGCGAGACCACCAGACCGGACGTCGTCGACAGGAACGCCCCGAACGCTCCGGCCACCACAAGCGCCGTCAGCAAGTCGCCGGCCACCCCGCCAATCATCCGGCCGGGCAGCAGCAGAACCAGGGCATCAGCCTGGCCGCTCCGGGCAAGGTCGGGGGCGAACGCTCGGCCGAGCATGCCGTACGCCGTCGGAAACAAGTAGAAGACGGACAGCAGGCCCAGGACAATCAAGGTGGTCCGGCGGGCGGACTGCCCGTCCGGGTTGGTGTAGAAACGGACCAGCACGTGCGGCAGCCCGAGCGTGCCAAAGAGCAGGGCCACCAGCAGTGAAATGATCTGGTAGGGGCCTGCGGGAGCCAGCGCCGTGGGGTTGGCCGTACTGGGCGGCGGCAACTCCGCCGCGGCGGAGTCCCCGCCGCCCACCACAAACAGCAGGAACACGATTGGCACCGCCAGCGCGGTGAGCTTGAGCCAGTACTGGAACGCCTGGACGAACGTGATGGAGCGCATCCCGCCGGCCACCACGGTGAAACAAACGACGCCGACCACCGCCACCGGGCCCACCCACGCCGGCAGGCCGGTGGTGATCCGGATGGCCAGGGCAGCGCCGTGCAACTGCGGGACGATGTAGAGCCAGCCGACCAGGACCACCACCAGGCTTGTGACGCGGCGGACGGCACGGGAATCGAGGCGCGCCTCGGTGAAGTCCGGAATCGTGTAGGCCCCGGACCGGCGCAGGGGAGCGGCGACGAACAGGAGCAGCATCAGGTAGCCGGCCGTGTACCCCACCGGATACCACAGGGCGTCGGTGCCGGAGAGCAGGATCAGCCCGGCGACCCCCAGGAAGCTGGCGGCCGAGAGGTATTCACCGCCGATCGCCGAGGCGTTCCACCACGGCTTGACCGTCCGGGACGCCACGTAGAAGTCTCCGGTGGTGCGCGAGATCCGCAGCCCGTAGAAACCGATGACTGCCGTGGCGAGCGAGACGGCGGCGAACGCCGCCACCCCGACGACGGGGTTCACCTTCCGCTCACCCGGCCCCGTGCGTGGCCGCCCGCCGGGCCGTTCACGTGGGCCCTCACCTGTCACTCACTTGTCGCCGGCGAGGTCCCGGTAGCGGGCCTCGTTCCTTGCCGCGGTCCGCACGTACAGCCAGGCACTGAGACCGATCACCGGATAGATGCCGGCACCCAGCAGGACCCAGTCGAATGGCAGGCCTGCAATGGTGGAGTGCGCCAGGCCCGGGACCAGCCCCAGCACAAGCGGGAAGGCGAGCATGATCAGCAGGAATCCCAGGGCCACCACGAGGCCCAGCCGGAGCTGGGACCGGATGAGGGAGCGGACGAACAGCTGCCCGGCGTCGGATTCCTCTGCCGCCTCCTGCGAGGCCGCCGCAGAGCGCCCGCCGGTCAGGGCGGCGCTGCCCGATGCGGCACTTCCCGGTGTGACACCTCCCGAAGTGACGCTGCGCGGCGCCGTGACCCGGACCCGCGTCATGCCTGCGGCCGGATACGGCTTGCTTCGAGCTTTTCCCGGACCGCCGGGAGGTGCCTGCGGCTGATGGGCAGTTCGGCCCCGGCCACGGTGACGCTGGGCCGCGCCGCGGCGAGCTTCATGTGGCTGATGTGGCCCAGGGCGGTCAGGTACGAGCGGTGGATGCGCAGGAACCCGGCGTCGGCCCACTGCTGCTCTAGGTCGGCCAGCGGAACCCTGATGAGGTAGCTGGCCTCCGCCGTGTGCAGCCGTGCATAATCGCCCTGCGCCTGAACGTACGTCACGTCCTCGCGCCGGATCATCTTGGTGGTCCCGCCCAGGTCCACGGTGATCATTTCCGGGGCCGGCGCGCCGTCCTTGAGCAGCTCGCTGATCCGGCCGATCGACTTCGCCAGCCGTTCGGCACGCACGGGTTTGAGGAGGTAGTCCACGGCGGCGAGCTCGAAGGCCTCCAGCGCGCAGTCCTCGTCCGCGGTGACGAAGACCACGGCGGGCGGGTGGGCGCTGCGGGAGATGACCCGGGCAATGTCCAGCCCGGACAGCGCCGGCATGTGGATGTCGAGGAAGATGACATCGACTTCTTCGGCCTCCAGTGCCCGCAGGGCCTCGGCGCCCGAGGAAGCGCGGTGGATGGCGCCGATCCGGTCATCCCTGCCGAGCAGGAAAGCCAGTTCCTCAACGGCGGGGAGCTCGTCGTCGGCGACGAGGACGTTAATCATGCCACTAGCCTACTGCCGCGGCCATTGTGGCCGGCTCAGCCCGTCAGCCACCTGCCGCCGGGCACGACACCGCCGGGAACCGACCGGAATCAGGCGTCGTGCCGGGGCTGGGACTTGGGGACGCGCATCGTGATCAGGGTGCCCTCGCCCGGTGCCGTCTCGATCACGAGGCCGTTCTCGTCCC